>QHBL01000067.1 GCA_003244125.1 Chthoniobacterales bacterium | reverse complement strand
AAGCCGTTTTGCGACGGCACCCATTCGAAGATTGGATTTCAGGCGGCCGAGAGTGCCGTGCCGGAATCGGCGGAATGATTGCATGCCGCGCTTCTGCGCGCAGAAAGGAGCGTGGCGGCCCGGCTCCGGCTCCTCGTGTCCCGGGCGTGGACAAAATTCACAAATAATTTCTTGTGCGGGTCTGGAATCACGCCGCATGTTGTAGGTCGCCGGAGCAGCTCCGCTACCGCTGGTTGTAAGCTGGTATTGACCAGTTATCCGCAGGTTGTTAGCTGGGCTGTTCGCGGTTGTTCACCACTTTTCACAACCTTAACCCGCATCCGTCATTCATGATCCAGCTCAAAGCGCAACTCGCCGCCTCACGCAGCAAAAGCAAACCTCGCGTCTCCTCGATTCGCGGCGGACAGCCTCCATCGCCCCGTGGCGGCTTGCGTTTTAAGCGCGTCTTTAGCGACGGAAAAGTGGCGCCTTTCGACCAGGTGGAATGGGAGCGGCGCACGGCTGCGATCACGGATGACGGCGGTAAGATTATCTTCAAGCAGGAGAACATCGAGGTGCCGGCCGCCTGGAGTCCGCTGGCGACGAAGATCGCCGTCTCGAAGTATTTCTACGGCGACATCGCGAACGGGACTGATCCGCACCAAGGCGGGCGCGAGACCTCGGTGCGGCAGCTCATTCATCGCGTCACTCGCACGATCACCGACTGGGGAGTCGCGGACGGATATTTCGCGGACGCGAAGTCGGCGGAGGTTTTTTACGATGAGCTAAGCTGGCTCTGCTTGAACCAGCACGGAGCGTTTAATCCGCCGGTTTGGTTTAACGTCGGGCTGCATCATCAATACGGCATCGGGCGCGACGCAGGCGCGGGCAATTATTTTTACAATCGCGAGACGGGCGAGGCCGAGCGCGCCGCGACGCAGTACGAGTATCCGCAGGGAAGCGCGTGCTTCATCCAGTCGGTTGACGACACGATGGAGGACATCATGCGATTGGCGACGAGCGAGGCGATGCTTTTCAAATATGGGAGCGGCACGGGGAGCGATCTTTCCACCTTGCGCAGCACGCGCGAGAAGCTGAGCGGCGGCGGGAAACCGAGTGGGCCGTTGTCGTTTCTGAAAGTTTACGACCAGGTGGCGAATGTGGTGAAGAGCGGCGGCAAGACGCGTCGCGCGGCCAAGATGAACACGCTGAAGGATTGGCACCCGGACATCGAGGAGTTCATCGACGCGAAACAGAACGAGGAGAAGAAAGCGTGGGCGTTGATCGATGCTGGTTACGACGGGAGCTACAACGGCGATGCCTATGGCTCGGTCATGTATCAAAACGAAAACCTGAGCGTGCGCGTGAGCGACGAGTTCATGCATGCGGCGCTTGCGGGCGAGGAATGGTGGACACGCCGAGTGCGCGATGGTTCACCGTGTGAGCGCAAGGATGCGCGCGGATTGTTGCGCAAAATCGCCGAGGGCACGCACGTCTGCGGCGATCCCGGAATGCAGTTCGATTCCACCATTCACAAATGGCATACCTGCAAGGGCACCGGGCGGCAGAATTCCACCAATCCGTGTAGCGAGTATCTTTTCCTCGATAACACCGCGTGCAATCTCGCGTCGCTCAATTTGATGAAGTTCAAAGCGGGGGACGGGAAGTTCGACGTCGAGCGCTTCAAAGCGGCAGTGCGCGTCTTCATTACCGCGCAGGAAATCATTGTCGATAACGCGAGCTATCCCGTCAAAGAGATCGCGGAGAATTCCCACATCTTCCGGACGCTGGGGCTGGGCTACGCCAATCTCGGGTCGCTCATCATGAGCTACGGCTATGGCTACGATAGCGCGGAAGGCCGGGCCTTGTGCGGCGCGATTACTGCCATCATGACGGGCGAGGCGTATGCGGAGAGCGCGTTAATGGCGAAGGCACTCGGGCCGTTTCCGGGATACGCCGATGCGCGTTGCAGCGGCGTGAGCAAACCGGTGGCAGCGGACAATGTGCAATCGATGCAGGACGTGATGGAGCTGCATCGCACGGCGGTGCAAAGCATTTCGGATGTGGAGGAGTTCGCGTATCTGAAGGAAGACGCGCAGCGGACATGGGACCGAGCGGCAGAGCTGGGCAAACGGCATGGTTATCGTAATGCTCAGGTAACGGTGCTCGCGCCGACGGGCACCATCAGTTTCCTGATGGATTGCGACACGACCGGGATCGAGCCGGACATCGCGCTGGTGAAATACAAATTGTTAGCCGGCGGCGGGATGTTGAAGATTGTTAACCAGACGGTGCGACCGGCGCTGGAGCACCTCGGGTATTCGCCCGATCAAATCTGCAGGATCATCAATCATATCGATCAGTTCGACACGATCGAAGATGTCACCGGCGAAAACGGAGCGAAGATAGCTTCCCGATTAAAGCCGGAACATCTATCGATTTTCGATTGCGCGTTTCGTGCGCACCAGGGAACACGCAGCCTGCATTACATGGGACACTTGCGGATGATGGCCGCGGCGCAGCCGTTCCTCAGCGGCGCGATTTCCAAGACGGTGAACCTGCCGGAGACGGCCACGGTGGACGACATCATGAACACCTATGTGGAAGGGTGGCGGCTCGGGCTCAAAGCCATCGCGATCTACCGCGATGGCTCGAAGCGTTCCGCGCCGCTGAACACACGCAAGACGCGCGACATGGGCGGCGCCGATGGCGCGATGGACGCCACGGCGGAGCGCGAAGATTTGCAGAAGCGGATTCTGGAGTTGGAAGCTGAGACTGGCGAACTACGCGGTCTGGTGGATCAGCCGGTGCGGCATCGGATGAGCGACACCCGCATGTCACTCACGCACAAGTTCGAGATCGCCGGGCATGAAGGCTACATCACGGTCGGATTGTTCGAAGATGGAATGCCGGGCGAGCTTTTCATTACCATGGCGAAGGAAGGCAGCACCATCGGCGGGCTCATGGATACGGTGGGAACGCTGACCTCGATCGCGCTGCAATATGGTGTCTCGCTCGAAAGCCTGGTGAAAAAATTTGCCTACCAGCGTTTCGAGCCAAGCGGGTTCACCAAGAACCCTGATATCCGCAGCACCACCAGCATCACCGATTACGTGTTTCGCTGGCTCGGTTGCCAGTTCATCAAAGGCTACAAGGAAGCCACCTCGCCACACCGTGGACAGCCCGATCTCCCGCTGAAGGAGATTCCCGACATGGAGAAGAAGTCGATCAACCGCCCGGTGCCGGAGTTGCCGCGCACGGCGGAGAAGGAGTTGATCGATGTCATCACCAACGACTCGCCCAACGAAGGAAATCCCAAGCTAACGAGCCGCGGCCAAACGCACGCGGAGCGCGTGAAGGAAGCGCTGGGCAACATGTTCATGGACATCGTCTGCTCCCATTGCGGGAGCGAGAAAGTGATCCGCGCCGGGGCCTGCGGGGTTTGCACCGAATGCGGCACGAGCCAGGGGTGCAGCTGAGCCAAACTTGTTGGCTGGCCACGTCTCCGGTATGGTGAGGGGATGATCGCTGACCTGCGCGAACTCATCGGAAAGCGACCGTTCGTGCCGTTCATAATCCATACTGTGGACGGCGGCGGAATCCGTGTTCCAACTGTTGACCACATTGCAGTCCCGCCCGCCGGCGATCGTGTTTTCATTTTTTTCGACAAAGGCGGTTATGACACCATTCGCCCGCTGATGATCAGCCGGCTCACTGTTGATCAAGAAACCGCGGAAACGTAGTTGCTGAAGATTATTTGCGGCGGGCAGACTGGCGTTGATCGCGGGCCGCTGGACGCCGCGCTGGATCTTCGAGCCGAATGCGGCGGGTGGTGTCCGGCGGGGCGGATGGCGGATGATGGGATAATCCCAGATCGGTATCCAGTGAGCGAATTGCCCTCGACGGATTATTCCGTGCGGACAGCGCGCAATGTGGCTGAGGCGGATGGCACGCTCATCATCGCCAAAGGTGAGCTGACCGGCGGGACGCGCGAGACATCGGAGTTCTGCTGGGAAATGCGAAAGCCGCATCTGGTCCTCGACTTGCGCACGGCTGTCGCGCCATGAGGCGGTTGAGCGTGCGGTGGTGTTCGTTCACGCGCTACTATCCCGAGCGGGCGCGAGGGACCTCCCTATGGGTGATCGCGCTAACGAACGTTTGAGAGGTCCCTCGCCTTCGCTCGGAATGACAATCGTGAACGTCGCCGGACCGCGCGAGAGCCAATGGCCTCAAGGTCACGATATTGCTCATCGGATCGTCACCGCCATTCTGCGCCGGCTCAGTGGACAGACGCGCTCCGACGAATACAGTCCCTGACTCGGTCCGAGCCGGACATGCGTGGCGCGGCGAGTCATGAATTTATGGCGCAGACGGAAGCGGATATTGAGCGGCAACAGGAGATGCAGCAGGCCGAGGAGCTGCTCTTCAGCGGACGGCAGGAGCTCGGCTACGCCAAGGGATTGTTCCTGGGCAATTTCGTCGCGGACTGGGTAATGCCGTATCCGCGACTCGCCGCCGGCCAGGAGAGTGAGCTGGCCAGTGCGGTCGCTGAAGTCCGCGAGATGCTCGACCAAGAGCTAGACTCCGAGTGGATCGATCGCAACGCCGACATTCCCCGCAATCTCGTCGATGGCCTCGCCCGCACCGGCGTGCTCGGCATGACCGCGCCGCGCGAAGCCGGCGGACGGGGATTTTCGCAAATGCAGTACTGCCGGGTGCTGGAGGAAATTGGCAGCCGCGACGCCTCGACTTCGGTTTTTGTTAATGCCCATCACTCCATCGGTATTCGCGCTTTGTTGTTATTCGGCACGCCCGAACAGCAGGCGCAATGGCTGCCGGCACTGGTCGCCGGGGAGAAGCTTGCGGCGTTCGCTCTCACCGAACGCGAAGCTGGCTCCGATGCCGCTAACGTCCAGATGACCGCCACGCCCGATGGTGACGATTTCATCCTCAACGGTGAGAAGCGTTACATCACCAACGCCTCCATCGCCCAGGTGCTGACGGTAATGGCGCGCACTCCCGTGCCAGGCAAACCGGGAAAGGACGCGATCACCGCCTTTCTCGTCACGCCCGAAATGCAAGGTTTCGAAATGGTCGATGCGCGGATGCCGAAGCTCGGCATTCGCGGGACAGCCACGGGGCGCTTTCGGTTGAACAACGTGCGCGTGCCAAAAGCAAATGTCCTTGGGCCGATCGGGAAGGGTCTGCGTGTTGCACTGACCGTACTCGACTTCGGGCGCACGACCTTCGGCGCGTGTTGCACCGGCGCGGCCAAGCGTTGCCTGCGCATGGCGATCGAGCACGCCAATTCGCGCCAGCAATTCAAGAAAACACTCGGCAGCTTCGACCTGGTGAAGAAGAAAATCGCGACCATGGCCGCCGATGTTTACGCGATGGAAGCGATGACCACCGTGACCGCTTCGCTCATCGATCGCGGTCTTGAGGATTACATGATCGAGACGGCAATGCTGAAAGTGTTCACCACGGAGCGGCTGTGGGAAGCGGTCAATGATGCGTTCCAAATCCACGGCGGCGCGGCTTATTTCGACGATAATCCGCTGGGCCGAATGCTGCGCGATGCCCGCATCAATCAAATCGGCGAAGGCTCGAACGAGGTGCTGACATCGTTCGTTGCGCTGGTCGGGATGCGCGGACCGGGCATGGAATTTAAGGAAATTTACGACACGATGATGTCGCTCTCGGTCAATCGCATGGCCAAGGCGTGGAGCGCGGGCAAGAGCCGGCTCAACGCGACAGTGCATCCGCCAAACGTGCCGGTGCGCAGCGCGGAACTGCGCGGGTTCGCGGGACAACTGTCGCGCTTGATCTGGCGATTCAACGTGGCTGTGAATCGCGCTCTCGTTATCTATCGCGAGCCGGTGCTCGACATGCAGCTCATTCAGGAGCGCATCGCCGGCGCGGCCATGGAACTGTTTGCCTCCACCTGCGCCCTCAGTCGCTGGGATGCGGAGATGCAATCGCGCAGCCACAATGGCGAGAGGGCGCCGCGCGATTTCACCGCGCCGGAATACTTCATCCGCAAATCGGTCCGCCACGCCAAAGCTCTTCTTGCCGGGTTGCACGAGAACGACGATCGGCAATTGCTCGCCGCGGCGAACTCGGCGCTGAAGGGGTAGCGCAGCCGGGCGATTCCTCGGTCGGCGGCGGCGGCTGGCCCGTTTTTAGCTCCGCGGGAGATATGCCCGCAGCAGAGCCGTTACTCGAGCTACGTGGTAAACGGGTCCTCATTTTCATCGTCGCTTACAACGCGGCGGGAATAATCCAGAAGGTCGTGCGCCGCATCCCGAAATGCCTGCATCGCGACGGAGTGGAAGTGCTCGTTGTGGATGATTCATCCACGGACCACACCTTCGCCGAGAGCCTTCGTTCAGACAAGGCCCCGGCACCGCTCAAGATCACCGTGCTGCGAACGCCGGAGAACCAGGGTTACGGCGGGAACCAGAAGCTGGGATATCGCTACGCCATCGATCACTGCTTTGACGTTGTCGCCCTGCTCCACGGCGATGGCCAATACGCGCCAGAAAAACTGCCTGAGCTGCTACTGCCTTTGCTGAACGACGAGGCAGACGCTGTCCTCGGTTCCCGCATGCTCGACAAAGGCGCGGCGCTGGCCGGCAAAATGCCGCTCTACAAATGGATCGGTAGCCAGATTCTGACGGCGTATCAGAATTGGATGCTCGGTACCCGCTTGTCGGAGTTTCATTGGGGCTGCCGGCTTTACTCGACGCGTGCTCTGCGCCAGCTGCCGTTCGAACGCAACACACCGGGCTTTCATTTCGACACCGAAATCATCGTTCAGCTCGTGTTGAAGAAACTGCGCGTCATCGAGCTGCCCATTCCGACCTTCTACGGAAGCGAAGTCTGCCACGTGAACGGCGTTCGCTACGCGTGGGACATCTTTAAGACGATGCTCAGAGTTCAGCTGCGTCAAATGAACCTGTTTTTCGATCGCAAGTTCGATGTCGCGCCGCACAAAGAAATTTACGAGCTCAAACGTGGGTTCACTTCCTCGCACACGATGGCAATTGCGGCCGCAAGAGCCGGGGGACACGTGCTCGATATCGGCTGCGGGCCGGGTTATGTCGCCGCTGAACTGTTGAAAAAAGGTTGTCGCGTGACTGGCATCGACCGGCACGTCCCGGCGAGTGAAAGCTCGCGGAACATTAACTTCATTCGTTGGGACCTTGATCGGAGCGAGTTTCCCGTCAATGTCTCGCAGTTCGATCAGATCTTCATGCTCGACATCATCGAGCACCTGAAGCGGCCAGAGGAATTCCTCGATGAGCTGCGCTTCGCCACCGGCTGCAAGCGTCCTGAGGTCGTCGTTACTACCGCCAATATCGCCTTTGCTGCAACGCGTTTGATGTTGCTGCTGGGCCAATTCAACTACGGGAAAAAAGGAATTCTCGACGCCACGCACACACGACTCTTTACCTTCCGTTCTCTACGCGAATCACTGCGGCAAGCCGGCTACAAGGTTCTCGAGGAACGCGGAATTCCGGCGCCATTCCCAGCCGCTCTCGGCAACAATCTTATGAGCCGGGTTCTGGTCTGGCTGAATGACCAACTCATCCGAAACAGCCCCACCCTATTTTCCTACCAGATCTTTGTTCGCGCTGAAGCCGCACCGACGGTCAACAACCTGCTGGTTGAGACGATTGATCATAGCAGTCGGCTCGTTGACGCTGCTGCCTTCGAAGCTCCACTTCGTAAATCCATTCGGGTGCAAAGCGGCTCCTTCCCAAGCTGAAGGACAAGCCTACCAGCTGCTGACAGCAACGAATGCGGAGCTGTAACCGCTCTTATTTCATGTGCGGCGGCAGTAGGTCCTCAGGTGAAGAAGGCGTTTTGAGTATGCTCAAGGCCCGCATCAGGTCGGGCGTTACTAGCTCATAAAGCGGGTATTTGACCGCGAGCGTGTTGTAGTTATGCAGTTCCAGAAGAGAGATCGTCGCCATCAACAAGGAGAGAACCGCAGTTCGCCATCGTAGCGATACAACCGTAGCAAGAGCCACAAGTTCGCTGAAGGCGCAAAAGCACAGTGGGAAGTCCCACATGTTGGCGTAGCGGAGGTTCAATCCATATTTGATGTTGCACATAATCGCATAGCTCGCCGCAATGAAGATTAGAAGGAACCATTCAGGTTTCCTGTCTTTGGTGAGCGTGAATGTCCTTCCTATTGCCAGCAGCAGCACGAGAGGATTGACCAGCAGCAGATCTACGAGGTAGCGATACCATGGGCCGTCGCCAGTTAAAATGGCGTACTTCAGCTGATAGTTCATGCTAACAGACAAACGGTAGGTGGCGATTAGCTCCAATACACCGCCGCTAAGGAGCGCGAGTATGAGGCAACCAACAACAGGTCCGAGTATCAGGGTTGCAACCAGCTCGCGAGTCACCTTTCCGAAGTTCAGCCACTGATTGGAAACGAGAATCACTCCGAATGCTACCAGCGCGAAAAATGCGTTTTCCTTCGTCAGCACTATCGCGATAAGGGCACAACCCAGGGCCACCAGCCAGCCGCGGCGCCGCGGCGCCCGCAGGTTCTCCCACAATAGCCAGAGCGCCAGCGTCGCCCAAAAAGTAAAAAAGCCATCAGCCAGCGCATGCTGCGACATGTGCAGCTGCGTCGGAGCGAACGCCATCAGCGCTGCAACGCCAAGGGCCGAGGCGCGGCCACCGACCCGCGCGGCGAAGAGAGTGGCCAGCAAAAGCGTGAGAATACTGAACGCAGCCGCGACGTCACGAAGAGCAAGCAGAGGT
>QHBL01000140.1:4708-7600 GCA_003244125.1 Chthoniobacterales bacterium | reverse complement strand
TTATCGCTCGGATGCGCCGGCTCCTTCGAGAGATACGTGTCGTTGTAATCAAAATAGCGAATGCAACAGCCAGTCGCGAACGCCGCCCAATCCGGCGGCGCCTGATGATGCGTCCCAATAATCGTCGCGCCATCCTTCGCCGAAAAATCGCTCGCCACTTTCCGCGCGATGACGCACGGCTCTTCGTTCCACGCCCCGAGCGCGCAGCCGATCGAATCGATCAGCCGGCGTTTCACCTCGTGCACCGTCTCGCGCGAGAGATCTTCGAAGCGCAACGCACAAGTGTATTCGGCAAAAGTATGAGCAAGCGATTTAGTCATGGAAAAATTTGAGCCAGCAATGTGGCGACGAATCTTCCTGCGGCAAGGCTGCAAAATTTCCGGGGAGCATGGGCTGTCAGCCCGTTCCGCCGTGCAGTCTGCACGGCGGCTGTGCGATGCCGTAAGCCGGACCGTTTCCTTCGCTCTTACTCCAAGCCAATTAGAAAGTTTCCGGCAGACTGCCGGAAACCACGGGCTAACAGCCCGTGCTCCCCGGAATCTTGCATCGCCGCGTGCATAGAATTCATCCGTGCCCATCCGCGTAATCCGTGGTTAAATTTCTTCCACATGAGCAAAGTTTATCCTGACGCCAAGGCGGCGCTGGCCGGCCTTCTCCACGACAATATGACAATCGCGGCCGGCGGGTTCGGGCTCTGCGGGATTCCGGAAAATCTTATCGCAGCACTGCACGAAAGCGGCGTGAAAGGTCTTACCATCGTGGGCAACAACGCGGGCGTCGATGGCTTCGGCATGGGAGTTCTGCTTCCCGCGCGCCAGGTAAAAAAGGTCATGGCTTCCTATGTCGGCGAGAACAAGGAGTTCGAGCGCCAGGTGCTCAGCGGCGAGCTCGATCTCGAACTTATCCCGCAAGGAACACTGGCCGAGCGGTTGCGCGCAGGCGGCGCGGGCATCCCGGGATTTTACACTCGCACCGGTTTCGGCGCCAAATTGACCGAAGGCAAAGAGACAAAAGTTTTCGACGATAAAGAATACGTGCTCGAACCCGGCATCAAAGCCGAAGTCTCGTTAGTCAAGGCGTGGAAGGGCGACAAATCCGGTAATCTCATTTATCGAAAAACTTCGCGGAACTTTAACCCGATGATCGCGAGCTGCGGCAAAATCTGCGTGGCCGAAGTCGAACAACTGGTCGAAGTCGGCGAGCTCGATCCCGACCAAATTCACACCCCGGGCATTTTTGTTGATCGCATCATCCAGGGCGCGAACTACGAGAAACGCATCGAGTTCCGCACCGTGCAGGGCGGCGTGATGAAGAAAGCGGCGCCCATTCGTGAATTAATGGCGAAACGTGCTGCGAAAGAATTGCGCGACGGCTACTACGTCAACCTCGGCATCGGCATCCCGACACAGGTGGCCAACTACATTCCCGAAGGCATGAACGTCACGTTGCAATCCGAGAATGGCCTGCTCGGCATCGGTCCGTTCCCGACTGAAGACGAAGTCGATCCGGACCTGATCAACGCCGGCAAACAAACCGTCACGGCGATTCCCGGCTCGGCTTATTTTTCCAGCGCCGACTCCTTCGCGATGATTCGCGGCGGCCACATCGACCTCGCCATTCTCGGCGCCTTCGAAGTGACCGACAAAGGCGACATTGCCAACTGGATGGTGCCGGGCAAAATGGTCAAAGGACCCGGCGGCGCGATGGACCTCGTCGCCGGAGTAAAGCGCGTCGTCGCGGTGATGGAGCATTGCGCAAAAGATGGTAGCCCGAAGATTTTGAAAGAGTGCACGCTGCCCATCACCGGCTTAGGAGTCGTTAACTTGATCATTACCGATCTCTGCGTCTTCGAGGTAAAAGAAGGCGGCGGCCTTGCGCTGACCGAGCTCCATTCGGGTGCGCCCGTCACAGTTGACGATATCCGCGCCAAAACCGGAGCACCGTTCGACGTCGCGCTCAAGAGCTAAAACGCGCGTGGAAACCGACGTCCTGACGCGAACGTAACTCAGGCTTCAAGCCTGAATAGTCGCGCGGGCATCCTGCCTGCACGCTGTTCGACCGGCTGGAAGCCCGTCATACAAATCAGGCAAGATGGCTAAGTTACACGACCCCGTTCACGAGGACACAGCAATACCAATACAGACGCGATAATCCAGCACGCGATCATGAAGACAAAACCTTCGCGGAACGAGCCGCTGCGTTGACTCAGCTCGCCCATAACCTTGGGACCAAAAAAGCCTCCGACGCTGGCGGTGCAATTGATGAAACCGACCGCGGCGGCTGCGGCGGAAGCGGAGAGAAACGAACTCGGCAGCGCCCAGAAGGAGGGAAGGTAGGCGATCGTGCCGAACACCACGAACGAGAAGACGATGACGAGTAGCGTGTTCGAGGGGGGAAGAAAAAACCAGGCGCTAAGCGCGAGGGCGGCGGTCAATTGTGGTACGGCAAAGTGCCAGCGGCGCTCGCCGGTGCGATCGGAATTCCAGCCGAGCAGCAACATTCCGATAAACCCCGCGATGAACGGAATCGTGCCGATCCAGCCGACGCGCTCTATACTCCAACCCGTGAGCCGCTGGAGCATCGTTGGCATGAAAAACCAAAATGCGTAGCCGCCCGTGTAGCAGAAAAACAGCCCGAGGGTGAGCAGGATCACGGGCCACAGCGATCGCCACAAACCCGATTTCTTCCCCGCCTCAGCCTTCGCTCGTCGTTCCTCCGCAAGGTGAGTCGTTAGCCAGTCGCGTTCTTCAATCTGCAACCACGGCACCTCGCTGGGCCGGTCGGGCAGTACGAACAGCGTCGTGATTCCGAGGGCGATCGCGGGAAGCCCTTCCAGGAGAAAGAGCCAACGCCAACCAGAAAGTCCGAGCCAATGGAAGCCGAGGACCGCGT
>QHBL01000140.1:0-4686 GCA_003244125.1 Chthoniobacterales bacterium | reverse complement strand
CAACCGCGATCCCGCCTTAGCGCGGTCGCGACTAATGAACCAGTGCGACAAATACACGATCACGCCTGGGAAAAAACCTGCTTCGGCTGCTCCTAACAAGAAACGAGCACCGTAAAGTTGCATCGGCGTCCGGACAAAACCGGTCAGGGTCGTGAGCACGCCCCATGTGATGAGAGTTAACGCTAAGAGAAGCCTTGCGCTCCAGCGTTCCACCAAGAGGGCTCCAGGAATTTGCAGCGCGAAATAACCGATAAAAAAAATTCCGCTGGCCGTTCCAAAGACCGAGTCGGTCAAACTTAGGTCGCCTTTCATTCCCAGTGCCGCGTAAGCGATGTTGGTGCGATCGAGATAGTTCGCGACGTAAAGAAGAAACAGAAACGGGAGAAGCCTCCACGCGATGCGACTGCGCGCACTTGCCCCGGCGTCGATTTGCGGAAAAGACATGATTGCGCGCATCATAACGCCGCTCGCAATGCTCACAATTTGAATCCCGTTCACTGGCGTCGGCGCGGCTAGCTAGCGAGGCGACTCAAAATTCTCGTCATCCCGAGCGAAGTCGAGGGATCCCGCGGAAGTCGCCTGGAAAACTTGAGCCAGTGCCTCTTTCCTTCGCTCGTTCCCAAATGCAACTTGGGAACGAAGCGGAGCCGAAGATGTCAATTTAAAGCGGTCGTGGCGGGATGACGCTATTCCTTCGGAAATGGCATCTGCGATTGCTTCAGGATTTCCTCGAAACGTGGATCCTTGCGGAGATCATCGAAGGTCGGTTCGTATTTCAGTGGTCCGTAATACAGCCCGTTTGGGAGCTGCACAAGTTTCGCGAGAGTCTGTAACGCGCGCTCCTTGTCGCCGGCATAGGTATAGGCGAGAGCCAGCCAATGCACTCGTCCGCCGTTCACCAAAGCATCTTCCGAAACCGGATGCTTTTCCACGGATTGCTCGCACAAGCGCACAGCCTCATCTTTCTTTCCAAGAATGAACTTCACACATGCCAACATATCGGTCATCGCCTCCTCGTCCTCCCGAGCAGCAGAATGGCGCGGACGTTCCTCTAATTCCTTCTCTTTCGCGAGCGCAGCTTCTTTGGGGCCTGAAGTCTTCGTGACAAAGGCAAGCTTCAGTTCTTTTTCCCAATAATCGCCTTCCAGGTCTGGATATTTCGCTGCCTCCGTCACCAGTCTTCGGCATTCCTCATAGTCGCGCTTCCAGAAACTCCGATAAAAAAGCGGCACAAATCCCGTTCGCACATCAAGATGAAGGGTTTCAAGTTCCTGATTACCAGCCTCGACCTCCCCCCGCAGCCGCAGTGACATCATTTCTTCCAGGCGGGCCGGCCTGGCCATGCGGGGAAAGAGTTTTGTTATCCGCCCGCGGATGCGATCAGCATCATCCCACCATCGCAACGCAAGGGCCGCCGCCGCCGCATTATAGTAACCCGCCGGCTCTTGCGGATTCAGTTCCCTGGTTCGCTGAAACTGGGCGAAGGCTTCCTGCCAGCGTCCAAAGCGGCGGTAGAGAAGCCCGCGCGTCATACATATCTCCGCGCTGTTCGGGAGTAACTTCGCAGCTCGCTCGAGCGTAGCCAGTGCTCGCGGAAAATCGAGGTAGCCGTAGTAGATCACACGCGCTTGCGCGTGCAAAGTTTCACCGGCTTCCGGCGCGATCCTTTGCGCCTCCTTCAAAGCCGCTTCTGCCCGACTGCGATATTCAAGATTGTGGTTATCGCTACTGCGAAAGAGCTGGATATTAGCTTCCGTGAGCGCCCAGTAGGCAGCGGCAAACTTGGGATCTCGCGCGACTGCCTGTTCGAGGAACTGAATCGCCCGCTGGAAGTCGCTGACGAACTTGTCGTGTTCGTTTTCATCCTCTGTTGTTTCCATCAAAGCACGTGCCCGGATGTAGCTCTCGAAAGCGGCGATGTCCTGAGTAGGTCGGCTGCCGAGCTCCGTCTTCTCCTGCGTCGATAGTCTGGCGCCTAACTGGTTGGTAATTCTTTGTGCAATCTCGCTCTGAAAGGCGAGTACATCGGCCACATTGCCATCATACGTTTCAGCCCATGCATGGGTGTCGGTGCGAGCGTCGATCAATTCAATGCTCACCCGCACGTGCTCGGCCTCGCGCTGCACACTACCTTCTACGACATAGTTTACGCCTAACTCATCCGCGATCTGTTTCAGGTTCCGATCCGTTCCCGGCTTGTAGCGCATGACACTGGTGCGGCTAATCACCTTCAGGTCTGCTACTTTGGCCAAATCCAGGAGAACCTCGCGATGCACGCCTCCGGCAAAGACGGCGTTCTGTTGGTCCGTGCTTAGGTTCTCGAAGGGGAGCACCGCTACGCTCTTCGCGCGTTGCGACATCGCTTCCGCCGCAGCTTGCACCCGCAATCTACCTTGCCGCTGCCAGGCCCAAACGCCCAAAGCAGCAGCCACGATCAGGATGGCGACGGTCGTTGTCGCAATGAGAAGACGTCGCCGCCTAACGAGTCGTTGACGGCGCAGCTTCTGGGGTAGCTCGGGATTGCCAACCTCATGATTGTAGAGAGTGGCAACCCGCACCCGCACTCCATGCTTCACTTCTACTTCGCCCAGGTAATGAAGCTGCGCCTTCCACTCCGCGTACTGAGCCAGATCGTCCGCCGCGCGCGCGGAAAGCAGAATGTGCCCAGCATCGCCACAATCCATCACCCGCTGAGCCATGTTAACACCCGCGCCGGCAAGGTTCGGGCGGTCATTCACATCGGAAATCTGATCAACCGGCCCGCTGTGGATTCCCATTCGCAAAGGCAAAAGGTTATTGCCCCGCAAAGCACGACTGATCGCTACCGCGCAACGCACTGGCGCATCCGGACTGGTGAAGAAGGCGAGCACCATCCCGTCGCCCGTCGGGATGCGCACAAGCTTACCGGCTGTTTCCGCCGCCCGGAATTGCTCCGTCTCGCGAACGATCCGATTCAGCTCGCTGAGTCGTTCGCGTTGTTCGTTCGTCAGCAGCTTGGAATAACCGACGATGTCGATGAAGAGGACGTGGCCGATCTCCAGCCGCGAATCCTGGATTATTCCATCCGACATAAAGGCCGCTTGTTGCGTAAGGATGTCCGTTGCGGCAGCCGTGCGTCAAGTCGCTCCGCCAAACGTGCCGTCATTCCGGACCGCTCGCATCGTCTGAGATAATGTCGGCTACATTGTCCACCCGCTTTTTTGGGCTTTGTCATTTCGTCATTGTTTCGGGCTTCGACATTCGGATTTCGACATTCTCGCCTGCGAAGAATCCTGTTCATCGTGTAAATCCTGTTTAAAAATAGTTTCCGCCATGATGACACTCGAACATCCGCTGGATGATGCCTCCCGCGCCTTCCTCAAATCGGTCGAAGAATTCGCGCAGACGGAAGTCGCGCCTTTTGCCGATCAGTGGGACCACGACGAGCAGCTGCCGCGCGAGATTTTCACCAAGGCCGGAAGGATTGGCCTTATGGGAATGGTCGCGCCGAAGGAATTTGGCGGACGCGGTTTGAGCTACGTGACTGCGGCCTTCGCCGTGAAAGAACTTGGCAAACAATGCGCTTCGCTCGCTATGGATATAGCCGCTCATAACGCGTTGTCCCTCGGCCAGATCAATCTGTTCGGGAACGAGGAGCAAAAGAATAAATATCTGCCGCGCCTGGCGAGTGGTGAATGGATCGGCGCCTGGGGATTAACTGAGCCGAATGCGGGCAGCGATACCGGCGGCATCGAGACCAAAGCGGAAGAAGATAGCGATCACTGGCGCGTCAATGGGATGAAACATTTTATCACGAGCGGGCGCGCGGCCGATTTGCTCATTGTGATCGCCACCACCGGCCGCACCGAGGCGGGCAAAAATGAAATTAGCGCTTTCATCATGATGAAGGATCAGGTCACGCCGGTGCGAAAAATTCATACTTACGGAATGCGTGCGAGCGAAACGTCCGAGTTGCGTTTTACCAATGCGAAAGCGGAAATTCTGGGTGAACGCGGGCGCGGCCGTGAACAAGCGCTGACCGTGCTCGATCGCGGGCGCATCAGCATCGCGGCCCTCGCGGTCGGAATCGCCGAGGCGGCGTTTGATCGCGCGAATTCCTACGCGAACGAGCGCAAGCAATTCGGTCACGCGATCGGAAACTTCCAGGCCATCCAGTGGATGCTGGTCGATTCCGCGATGGAATTGGAAGCCAGCGAAGTCATGACGATGCATGCCGCGCATCTGCAGGATCAGGGCAAGAACACGACCAAGGAATCTGCCATGGCGAAATTGTTCGCCTCCGAGTCGGCGGTGAAAATTTGCGACCGCTCCATGCAAATCCACGGCGGTTATGGTTACAGCCGCGATCTCCCGGTCGAGCGCTACCTGCGCGACGCGAAGCTCTGCACGATCGGCGAAGGCACCTCGGAAGTGCAGCGCCTGGTCATCGCGCGCCACGTCCTGAAAGAAGCCAAACCGCTCAAGCTCGCCCACCGCGAGCCGCGCGAGCCTAACAAGTAGCGAACGGAAGTCAGGCTTCCAGCCTGACTCGGCCGACGGGCTTCCAGCCTGTCGCCTACCTCCCCAGGCGCAGTGCGAACATCAACGTCCGGCTGGAAGCCTAACTCCCGAACTGATCGTCCTTGTCTTTGAAGAGGACGTTAAAGGTCGTGAGCGAACCGTAGCAGCGCGTGATGTATTGCTGCA
>QHBL01000058.1 GCA_003244125.1 Chthoniobacterales bacterium | reverse complement strand
TGATCTGGTAATCCCGCTCCAGCAGGTTCGGAATTTCCCGGCAACGTCGAAACGCGGCTGCGTCGCAGGATCGGATTTCCCTTCGAATCCTTGTCGTAATTTACGCCGTCCTTCTCCAGCAGCAGAAACACCTTGAAATCTCCGCCCGGCCATTCGCCGGTGATGATATCGAGCGGATAACTCTGCCCCGCGTTCACCTGCACCGGCTCGCCGCGCCCGAGCCTTTTGTACCAGCCCATGTCTTTCTTGAATTGCAGCATCCGAGCAGAATGCAGGCGCAACGAATCGCCGCAGTCATGAGCATGAGCGGGAGTGTACCGAATCAGCGACAGCTTGAGAAGCGCGGCTTGGCGGTCGCGTCGAGCCTCCGCTCCGCTCGGGATGACACAATCTCGCGCAGGTAAATATCTTCTAATCGCTGCGCTTGTGTCCACTGGGCGAAATTGGCAGCCACGCTTTCCGCGGCAGCGCCTCCCATCATCTGCAAACGTTCCGGTGCTCTCGCACACTCTACGAGCGCGGTAGCTAACGAGTCCCGATCACATTCCGCCACCAGAATTCCCGTGACGCCATCCTGCACCGCTTCGGGAATGCCGCCATGATAAGTGGCGAAGACGGACAGCCCCGTCGCCATCGCTTCGAGCATGGAGTTAGGAATGCCTTCCTGATTCCCATCGGCGCCGGTTTGGCTCGGATGCAGGAAGAGGTGTGAGGAGTAGAAAAGCTCGCGCAGTTGTGGCTGGGAAAGAAAGCCGGTGAAACGAACAGCTTCAGCAAGCTTCAGCTCACGCGAGAGTTGTTGGAGTTCATCCAACTGCGGTCCTTCGCCTGCGATCGTCAGCGTCGCCTGCGGAAAATCGCCGCGAAATTTTGCGAAGGCGCCCAGCGTAGTCTTCAATCCCTTCTTCTCGATCAGCCGGGACGCCTGGAGCAAGCGCCATTCGCCGTTTGCGGGAGCGTCGCGCTCGCGAAATGGAAAGTCGCCGAGCGGAATGCCCGTGCGTTGCAGCTCGATCTTCTCCGGCGCGCAGCCAAGCTCGACCAGCGCGGCGCGCAGCGACTCCGACCGCACCAGGACACGGCTTACTGCATTCAGCATCTCGATTGTCGCGTCGCGATAACCACGCTTCTGTAAATCGACTCCCACATCAGCGCCATGGAAGGAGACGATCGATGGATGCGGCCAACTCCGGATAAGCGGCAGCAGGTGTACCGCGATATGGCCGAAGTAAACGTGGAGCAGTTCCGCTCGTCTCTTTTCCAACACCCGCACTAACTCGCGAACTTCCCGCGGTGAGATGTGCCAGGGCGCCTCGCGCAATTGCCTGTGCCAGATGCGCCGAAGAAAGTAGGTGGGCGATTTTCTAACGAGATACAGTTCCTGAAACGGGAACTGCGCCACATTCTCGCGCTTCTGCGCGATGACGACCGGCTGGAGGCGTCGCAGCGATGTGATCTGCCGGTAAATGTGGAGCATCTCCGGCTTGAGAAAGGTCGCGCAATAGGAAGCGACAACGGGTAGTTCAGACCCGCCAGCTGTACCATTCGTCGGCACGAGCTGTCGTTCGGCCCTCCTCGTTGTCATGTCGAGCGCATCCGAGACATCTCTAGTCATTTCCCTGTGCAGGAGAAGCGTACAGGTTCCTCACCGCTCCCAGTGAAGTTTTGGACGACACGGAGGTCGTCCCTCCAGGTGGGCGCCGCTCCGCTCGGCATGACAAAAAGGCACCGCGTCGGCGCGGACTGGGCTCAAGAGACTAAGAGCCGCGTGATTTCGGCCGGTCGGTATCTGCCGCCCCCCGTCGGTCTTCAGAAAACGATCTCGAACAACTTAATGCCGTTCCATTTTCCGGAGCCGTCGGGTTTGACGGTGACGCTCTGCTCCGCAGTCCCATATTGCGCTGGTGCGCGCGGGTTCACCATCTGCGCCGGATTACCGCCGCGGACGGCTCGCGGCACGACTCCCTGCACTTCGCGGGTCGTGACGGGCGGCGGCCGTTTGCGGGATGGTTGGATGGGACGTTCCGGTTGTGCGGGCGCGGTGAATGTTTGCCCGAACGCAGCGCCAGCGAACAACGTGGCGACCACGGCAGCGACGGCGACTTGTTTCATAACGATGCCTCCTGTGACGGAACGCCGAACGGCTTGCCCGCTCACTCGCTCCGGCTCACAATTAACACGGGATGGACTACCTTGAAAAGGCCGGACGCGTGCTCGACATCGAGATTATCGAGCTCCAGCGTCTCCGCGCGCGCCTGGGACGGAGTTTTGCTGGCGCAGTCGAGCTGCTGCGCCAGGCGGTTGATGCGCGCGGCAAAATCGTCGTGCTCGGCGTGGGTAAATCGGGACACATCGGGAGCAAAATCGCCGCGACGCTGACCAGCACCGGCTCGCCCGCGGTCGTCCTGGATTCGCTCAACGCGCTGCATGGCGATCTCGGCATGGTGGCCGACGGCGACATCGTGCTGGCGCTGAGTGCGAGCGGCGAGACGGAAGAGCTGCTGCGGATTTTACCAGCGATCGCCCGGTTCAATGTGAAGATCATCGCCATCTGTGGCAACGCCAGTTCCACGCTGGCGCAGAACGCGCACGTCGTTTTGGATTTTGAGATTGAACAGGAAGCGTGTCCGCTGAATCTCGCACCCACTTCGAGCACGACGGTGATGCTCGCGCTGGGCGACGCGCTGGCCATGGTGCTGCTGGAGGCGCGCGGTTTTCAGAAGGAAGATTTCGCCAAGTTTCATCCCGCTGGAATGGTGGGGCGCAGCCTGCTCATGCGGGTGCACCAGGTGATGCGACCGCGCGCTGCGCTCGCGCTTGTGCCATCGGACGCGCGCATTCGCGATGTGCTCAAAGCGATGACTGATGTGCGGGCAGGCGCGGCGGTCATCGCTGACGGCGACGGCAAGCTGCTCGGCATTTTTACCCACGGCGATTTCGCTCGTTATTTCCAAACAGATCCGAAGGTGGGCGAGCGGCTGGTGGCTGACCTGATGACGCTGAACCCGGTGAGCGTGCACAAAGACAGGCTGGCAGTGGAAGTTCTCAATCTGCTCGAGCGCCATCGTATCGACGATCTTGTCGTGGTGGACGATGGGAATGTGCCGGTCGGGCTGGTCGATTCACAGGATTTGACACGCTTGAAACTGCTTTGAGTTGAGGGGTTGAGAAGTTGAGCGGTTGAGAGGAAGATACGCGCCCGCAATCATGTCCTCTCAACCGCTCAACCTCTCAACTACTCAACCTCACTGATGGCTGCCGCGAACGATCTCCGCAAAGGACAAGCGATAAAGTACAATGGCAACGCCGCCATCGTCCTGGAGGTGCATCATCGCACACCGGGAAATCTGCGCGCGTTCGTGCAGGCGATCATTCGCTACATCAACACGGGAAAGAGCGCGGATGTGCGCTTCGGGTCGACCGACAAGGTCGAGCTGGTGGATATCAACCGCGCCACCCTCGAGTTCAGTTACAAGGATAATAACGGCTACCATTTCATGGACCCGGAAAGCTACGAGACGGTCACGCTTCAGGATGCGCTTCTCGGCGACGCCAAGGATTTCCTGGTGGAGAATCTGCCCGTGACGGTCCTTTACGCTGAGGGTAAAGCGGTGCAGGTGGAATTGCCGGCCTCAGTCAGTTTAAAGGTAATCGCATCAGCGGAAGGACTGCGCGGCGACACGGCGAGCAACGTGACCAAGCCGGCCAGGCTCGAGACGGGCAAAACGATCAACGTCCCGCTTTTCATCAAGGAAGGCGAGACGGTGAAGATCGATACGCGCACCGGCGCTTACATGGGCCGGGCGTAATCTCGGTCACCCCAGCGCAGCTTAGGCAATTCTGTCGCGAGCTTTAAGGTACCACTACGGGATCCTTCGACTCCGCTGCGCTTCGCTCAGGACGACAGGACTAGTTCACCCACTTATCGCTGGGTGAGACGAGCACTGGCAGCTCTTCGCTCATGTATTGCGTCTTGCCGACCGCGCCCCACATCCGCGTGCCGGTGGCTTTGTGCCAGTAGCTGCTCATCATCTCGCCGGTATGACAGCCCCAGCTTTTGACGTAAGCGTTCCGCGCGAAAACGCGCCGGTCGAGTTTTGCAAAGTCATTCTGATGCAGCCACGCCTTGGCTGAGCTGTCGATGACGTTGCTGTAGTCGAACATGAAGCAGGCCTTGTTCGAATGACCAAAGTACTCGAAGCCGGCAACCTTTAGTTGATCGCGATTTTGCCCGCGGTTGAGATAATCTATGACGTCGTCGCCCTTGTTGAAGTAGATCAGGCGCAGCCCGTAGGTATCACGCACGGAGTTAATCAGCGCGATAAGGTCGCGCCCGTCCTGCTTCGAGCGCTCGAGGTAAGCCGGCTTATAAACCAGCCAGGTGATGGGAAGATCGGGCCCGTATTGATCGCGCAACTGCTGAGTGCGCAGCCGGGCCGCATGAACAAAATTCGCCCACCAATGATCGTGGGCGGCATCGCCTTTGTATTGCTCCCACTGTCGCATGGAGACTCCACCCACGAGAAGGACCCATTCGCCTTGCGGTATGGCGGCCGCGCGAATTTGGGTGGCTGAAAGGAAAGCGAGAACTGCGAACGCGACGCGGACTGAGTGACGCATATTTTGCAAGCGAGCACTAATCGTGCTGAACGTTTTTAGACGCAACTGCGCGACAACATTTCCTCATCAATCTCGTCGCGAGTTAGGTCGGCAAGGTCCTGCCGTTTGCGAATAAGTCCAAGCCGCTTCCCGCGCACCAACGCCTCCGCCGGAAGCGGGCGCGAGTTGTAATTCGATGCCATGACGAAGCCGTAGGCGCCGGC
>QHBL01000398.1:3759-3944 GCA_003244125.1 Chthoniobacterales bacterium | reverse complement strand
TTCACCTCCTTCTCCTTGTTCATGAAGGCTTCGGCGATCTCGGGATTGTGGCCGTTACGGCTGGCCATGCTGCGGACGAGCGCGGACCAATAGGAGACGGTTTTGTCGCGCTCGGTTTCGGGCAGGTCAGCGCCCGTGGAAAGGACGGGGGCGGCGGCGCCGATGGCGCTGACCGGCGCCATGTA
>QHBL01000398.1:0-3741 GCA_003244125.1 Chthoniobacterales bacterium | reverse complement strand
TGGCGAGGGCGATGAGGGCGCCGGCGGAACCGGCGTTGGTGTTGATGAAGGTGTAGGTGGGAAGGGCGAGCTGGTTGAGCGCGCTGGTGATCTCTTCGGCAGAATCGAGCCGGCCGCCGTAGGTGTTCATGTCGAGAATGACAGCGCTGGCGCCAGCGGATTCGGCGAGTTTGATTCCGCGGCGCAGGAAGAAATGGAGCGAGGGGCCAATCTCGCCCCGGAGCGGGATGACGACCACGTCGCCTTTGTGGACGATGTCGCGGGCGGATGCGAACGGCGCGAGGCCGAAGAGAGCGATTGCGAAAAACAGCACTGTCATCCCGAGCGAAGTCGAGGTATCCCGTCGCGAAAGCTTTAAGGTAACGCAACGGGATCCCTCGACTGCGCTGCGCTCCGCTCGGGATGACGGGCCGAGTTTCGCCCGAGAGGCGAGCGGGGCATGGTCGGCCGCTGCGATTTTTCCGACGCGTCGTCTCTTCACGCGCTAAACTTGCCACGACGCGCGAGGCGGACGAGCAAAAAAAGATGGCGATTCCTCCAGAGACAATCGAGCAGATCGCGAGCGCGAATGACATCGTGGAGGTGATCGGCGCCTATTTTCCGCTCAAGCGCGCGGGCTCGGCCTTCAAAGCGCTCTGTCCATTTCACCAGGAGAAAACACCGTCTTTCACGGTCTCGCCGCAACGGCAGAGCTTTCACTGTTTCGGCTGCGGCGTGGGCGGCTCGGTTTTCCGGTTCGTCATGGACTACGAGCATCTCGATTTTCCGGCGGCAGCGCGGAAGCTGGCGGAGCGGGCGGGGATCCGCATCATCGAAGAGCGGCGCGGCGATGAGGATCGGCAGCATGAAGCGCGGCGGACGTTGCTGCGGTTGCACGCGGAAGCGGCGGAATGGTTTCACGAAAACCTGATGAAACGCGAGCTCGGTGCGCCGGGTCGCGAGTATCTCAAGACGCGCGGGATAAGCGCGGAAGTCGCGCGCTCCTGGAAGCTCGGCTACGCGCCGGAGAGCTGGGATGCGTTTTCGAAATGGGCAATCGCTGAGGGCTACTCGCAGCGCGATCTGATCGCGAGCGGTCTCGTCTCGTCGCGCGACTCAGACCCAGATCCGACATCAGGCATCACGGATCAGAAATCCTTTTACGATCGCTTTCGTAAGCGCCTGATGTTCCCCATAAACAACGACGTGGGCGAAGTCATCGCGTTCTCCGGCCGCGTGCTGGAGGCAGAGGCGAGCGCGGCGAAATACATCAACTCGCCCGAGACGCCACTGTTCCGGAAAGGGCAAATTCTGTTCGGGCTGCACAAGACGAAGCGGGCGTTGATCGACGCCAACAGCGCGATCGTTTGCGAGGGGCAGCTGGATTTGATTACGCTCTTTGAGTCGGGGATTACGAACGTGGTGGCGCCGCAGGGGACGGCGTTCACGGAACGGCAGGCGCATGTGCTGAGCCGGTTCGTGGGCGAGGTGGTGCTCTGCTTTGACGCGGATGCGGCTGGGCAAAAAGCGGCGGAGCGTTCGCTTGAGGCGTTGCTGCAAAATAATCTGCTGGTGCGCGTGGCGGAGATGCCGGCCGGAGAGGATCCCGATTCGCTGGTGCGGAAATCAGGACGAGCGGCATTTGAGGAGCTCGTCTGGGGCGCGCCTGAGTTCTTCGATTACTGGACGGAGAAAAAGGCGGGCGCGGCTGATTTGCATTCGCTGGCGGAGAAGATGCGCGTGGCGCGCGAGNNGATGCGCCCGCCTACGAGATCGAGCCGACGTGGACGCTCGTCCATCGAATCCCCTACAAGATCGCGGCGCGGCTGGCTATCCGGGCGGAGGATTTCGAAAAGCTGCTGGGAAGCCGGCGCTCACAGACCGCGGCTACCGGCCCTGATGGCACTCGCTCTGCTCAGGCAGGAGCTGCGGCGAATGCGTCCCCGGCTCCGCCGCACGATGTGGCCATGCTTTGTCTCCTTGCTCTGCGCGATGAAGAGGCGCGGTCGTTTCTGCTCGAGCAGAATTGGCGCGAGCTATTGCCGCAGATTAGCGATACCGATTTATTGATGAAAATCCTCAGCACCGAGCTAAAGCCGGATGATCCCGCATCGCTCAATCGTTTCCAGACAACGCTGCCGCCGGAGGAGGAAGCGCAGATTTCGGGGTGGCTCATGCAGCGTTTGCCGGGTGAACCAGCGACGGTGGCGCGCGAGTGGTGGATCGGTCTGAGCCAGGCAAATTTGCGGCGCGAGCTGGAAGCGGCGGAGAGCCAGCTGCACCGGCCGCACCTGACCACGGGAGAAGTCATGCGTTTACAGAAACAAGTTCTTGACCTGCGTGAGCAGCTCCACGACGTTCACCGGTTTTCGTCTGCACGTGCGCACGAGACATGACCTTAAGGATTTCCCAGGCTGGAACTGGCGGAGTCGCTGACGTTTTTCCCGTGAGTAAAAAGGCCAACCGGAACGGAGCCGCGCGCGATGCCCGCGCGGAGAGCGCCCCTATTTCCACAGCCAGCTCATCCAATGGCGCCGGAGGAAAGAGGCGACGTGGCCGCCCGCGCAAAGTCAGCGTGGCCGAAGCGGCGCCGAACAATTCGCACCCAACCGAGGCGCGCGGGATTTCCGCTGATGATTTGCAATCGCGCATCCGCGAGCTGACGAAGCTAGCGAAAGAACAAGGCTACGTCACCTTTGACGATCTGAACGAAGCGTTGCCCGAAGGGGTGAACGATCCGGACGAGCTGGAGGCGATCCTGGCGCAGCTGCGGCGGATGGAGATCGACGTCATTGAAGCGTCGGAGGTCGATCGTTATCGCGAAGGCAAGAAGGAGAGCGAGGAAGAGGACGAAGAGGAAAAGGCCGATACGCGCTTCGACATTCTCGATGATCCGGTGCGGATGTATCTCAAGCAGATGGGCCAGGTCCCGCTGCTCACGCGAGAGCAGGAGGTGGAAATCTCCAAACGCATCGAGGAAGCGGAGACGATGGTGCAGCAATACGTCAACCGCTTCGGGTTCACCGCGCGCGCGCATCTGGACCTGGCGCAGAAGCTGACGGAAGGACGCGAGCGATTCGACCGCGTCATTCTCGATAAGAAGATCGAGAGCCGTGAGCGTTACATGAAACTGCTGCCGCGGCTTTGCCACAAGGTGGACAAGCTTGGGCGCACGATCAGCGATGAGTATGGGAAATTGTGCGAGGCGTCGCCGCGCACCGCTGAGCTGCGGGCGAAGAATTTCCAGCGTTCAGTGAACGCGCTGCAACGGGTCTATCCGCGGTTTTATTTCAAACAAAAGGTGACGGAGGAGTTCGTGCACCTGGCCGACACGCATTTCGCGACGCTCACCACGTTGAAGGCGGAGGAGGCGAAGCATGGCCGCGGACGGGGCAAACCAGGTGTAACGGTGGAAGAGCTGGAGCGGCAGGCTTGGCTCTCGGCTGAGGAATATCTCGAGCAATATCAGGCGCTAAAGGCGTGGCTGCGCAAATCGCTCCGGGCCAAGACGGAAATGGTGGAAGCGAACCTGCGGCTCGTTATTTCCATCGCCAAGAAATACACCAACCGCGGCCTGTCGTTCCTCGATCTCATCCAGGAAGGCAACATGGGATTGATGAAGGCGGTGGAGAAATTTGAGTATCGCCGTGGCTACAAATTCTCGACTTACGCCACCTGGTGGATCCGGCAAGCCATTACGCGCTCGATCGCCGACCAGGCGCGCACCATTCGCATCCCCGTGCACATGATCGAGACGATCAA
>QHBL01000263.1 GCA_003244125.1 Chthoniobacterales bacterium | reverse complement strand
TCCTGCTCGATCTGCGGGTGCATCGGGCACGTGTAAATCGGGGTCTGAACCCTCGATTGCGGCATCGCCCGTTCAAGCGCCATTCCGCACTTCGGGCAATCGCCGGGCTTGTCGCTCTGCACTTCCGGATGCATCGGGCAGACGTATTTCCCGGCACTACTTCGTGGGGCCGTCGCGCGACTCTCCGAGGCAGATCCGCCGCAACAGCCGCGATCGTTAGACGTGGCGTCCTGCGCGCCGTTGTCCACGGCTGTGCCGCCGCAGCAGGCATCCGCTTCAGACTTCGAAGCTTCGCCTTTCGTCAGATACTGCGCCGGATTCGCATCAAACTTTTGCTTACACCCACTCGAACAAAAGTAATAGCTTTCACCGGAATGCTCGCTCCTTCCCGCGGCGGAAGCGGGTTCGATCGTCATGCCGCAGACGGGATCAACGAAAGTCGGACTAGCTGCTGTGGTTTTCATAAGTTGTTATCTTAGAAAGCGCGTGAGCGCGGTGCGTAGCTCCTTCAACAGCTCAGCGGGCTTCATCGGTTTCGCTTTCCTATGCTCTGTCCCTGAGCCATGCCCAACCACGCAAGCCTCCACGTGCTCGCTCAGCAACTCGACACCCAGTGCATCAAGCGCTGAGCGCACGGCGGCAATCTGATTGAGGATGTCCACGCAATAGCGGTCTTCCTCGATCATCCGCTGCACGCCCGCGACCTGGCCGGCGATGCGTTTCATCCGGCCCTGTAATTTTGTCCGCGATTCAAGATTCACATATTACCCATACGGGGTATATGTAGGTTCGTCAAGGCGCCGCCGCCAGCGTCGGGAGGGACTCGGGCGAACCTGATCGAGCGTTCGCCGCCTAGCGCTTATTCTCGAGATCTTTGAGCAGTGCCTTCATCTCAGCGATCTCCTTGCGCTGAGTTTCAATGATTCCGTCGGCCAGCTTCCGAACGCGTGGATCCGAAATATGAGCGCGTTCACTAGTCAGGATTGCAATCGAATGATGCGGAATCATGGCCTTCATCCACGAAACGTCCTGCACGGTTGCCTGGCTGCGAACAAGCCAGAGCGCGACGACAAAAACCGCGATACTGCCGGCGAAGATACCGATATTTGCTCGTCGGTTAGTGTACATGCCGAGCATGTACAACAGCATGATAATCGCCATGGTCGCGCCCATCACCAGGGCCATCCAGGCGCGCGTCTGGCTGAAGAAGACGTGATCTAGCTGATAGGTATTCAGATACATCAGCCCCAGCATGACGATGGTGGAGGTGGCAATCATGGCACCGAACTTGGTGTAGTTGTTCATAGTTTTATCTAGTTTTGACGGGTCGTGGACTGAGAACGGGGTTGACGGGTGCAACGCGCAGCTCTCGTCGCAGCGGGGACGAGGAGGAAGAAACCTTGCAAAATTCTCGGTGTAGAAAAACACTCATCGCTGCGCGGCTGCTTTTCGGCTGGACCAGTGAATCGAGCGGATTCGCCAGCCGTCAGGCGTCTGCGTTAGAACAACTAGTTCGGCTCCGATGCTATCGATCGGCTTTCCTTCAAACGACCCGCTCGTTCGGTACGTGCTCATCGTCCACGCTGCGTTCCCTTCTCGGCTGACGTTCACGGTTAGACGAGTGGTGGAGGTCGCTTTCGCGAAGGCGATGTCTTCGGCCAAGTGTTCGCGGACGTACTCCTCCCGCGTCTGCGATGCGCCGCTCTCCAGGATCGTGGCATCGGGCGCGAGCATCTTCATCGCCGCTTCCGCGTCGCCACGACTGAGGGCCTCATGAAATTCCTCCACGGCCGCGGTGATGGTCTTGTCCTGCGAAGGCGACTCACTTTCCGCGGCGACTGCTGGTACGCCGGCGAGCGTAGCCATGGTGGTGAGCGGGATCAGACAGCGACCCGTCAGACAAGCGCCGCCGCCGCTTCCGTTCGTTAGCCAGGTGACTGTGCCGATCAGACCGAACGCCGCGCCGACGACGTAATTGTTAGGGCGTCTAGTCATGCGGTTGGCCCTGCCACTGTTCCGTTCGGGTTCTGGTACCAACCCGGATCGTCGTAGTTCGTGATGCCGTCGCGAATTTTAAGAATCGTGAACATTCCGCCCATCTCGATCGGTCCGAATTGTCCGTCTCCGGTCATCATCGGGAGAGTGTTCTTCGGACCGGGCATCATCTTCGACATCTCGGACATGCCGGCCATTCCGTTGTTTCCCATCGCCATGTAGCCGGGCACGAGTTTCCCGATCGTGCCAGAAACGCCCTTTTGATCGACGCCGATAACGTTCGGGACCTGATGGCCCATAGCATTCATCGCGTGGTGATTCTTGTGGCAATGGAACGGCCAATCGCCGGGATTGTCGGCCACGAATTCAACCGTGCGCGTCGTGCCGGGCGGCACGTTCATCGTCGTCTCTGGCCACCAGGCCGATTTTGGAATTGGACCGCCGTCGGTTCCTACCACCCACCAGCGATGCCCGTGAAAATGAATCGGATGACTGTCCATGCTCAGATTCGCGAAGCTGACGCGCACTCGATCGTTCAGCTTTGCTACCAACGGGTCCGTCCCCGGCCAGACTCGGCTGTTAAACGTGAAGAGGTTGAAATCCGTCATCACGTTCGG
>QHBL01000209.1 GCA_003244125.1 Chthoniobacterales bacterium | reverse complement strand
GAGCATCTCTGCTTGCGCGACTCGCAGCCTGAAAGGCCGGTCAGACTGGAAGATCTGAGTTACGCCGGGGCGCCGCCGAGAGCGCCGGGTAACGGCGGAGTCACATCGGGCGCTACCACCACCTGCTTGGGCGGCTTTTCCGGCTGCAATTTTTCGCCGCCGCGCGCGCTGATGCCTGGAGGCGGATTCAGCAGGCGGCCGTGTTCGATGATCTCGCGGATTTGTGAGCCGTCGAGAGTCTCGTACTCCAGAAGCGCCTTGGCGATGGCGTGAAGCTGATCGCGCCGTTCGGTCAGTAGTTTCTTGGCGGTAGTGTAGGCTTGATCGAGAAGGTGACGCACCTCCTGATCGATCTGCTCGGCCGTGGCTTCGCTATAATCGCGGGCCCGGGAAATGTCGCGCCCGAGGAAGACATAATCTTCGTGATCGCCGTACTCGACCATTCCCAACTTCTCGCTCATTCCCCACTCGCAAACCATGCGTCGCGCAGTGGCGGTCGCCATCTTAATGTCGCCTCGGGCGCCATTGGTGACATCGCCAAAAACCAGTTCCTCGGCGACCCGGCCACCCATGCTGACGACCAAGCCATCCACCAGCTCCTTCTTGCGATTGGTATACTTATCTTCTTCCGGCAACCACATGGTGCTGCCAAGCGATGGCCCGCGCGGGATTATGGTGACCTTGTGCAGCGGTTCGGTATTTTCGAGTAGCTCGAGCAATAAGGCATGGCCAGCTTCGTGATAAGCCGTGTTGGTCTTCTCCTTCTCGCTTAGCGCGAGACTGCGCCGCTCCTTACCCCACCGAACTTTGTCGCGCGCTTCCTCCAGCTCGGCCAGCGTCACGCCCTTCAAATTTCGGCGCGCGGCAAGCAATGCAGCCTCGTTGATTACGTTCGCCAGCTCCGCGCCGGAATATCCGGGTGTGCCGCGGGCGACCACGGCGAGATCCACGCCTTCGGCCAGCTTCACTTTTTTTGCGTGAACGCGCAGGATTTCTTCGCGCCCTTTGACATCGGGCAAATTGACGGTGATCTGGCGATCGAAACGGCCGGGCCGCAGCAGCGCGGGATCGAGAACGTCTGGGCGGTTCGTCGCGGCAATGATGATAACGCCTTCCTGGGTATCGAAGCCATCCATCTCCACGAGCAAGGCGTTCAGTGTTTGCTCTCGCTCATCGTGACCGCCACCGACGCCATGCCCGCGATGGCGACCTACGGCATCGATTTCGTCGATGAAGATGATGCAAGGCGCGCTTTTTTTGCCCTGCTCGAACATGTCGCGCACGCGGCTGGCGCCGACGCCGACGAACATCTCGACAAAGTCCGACCCGCTAATGGAGAAGAACGGCACATCGGCTTCGCCAGCGATGGCGCGCGCTAACAATGTTTTACCCGTTCCGGGCGGCCCGACAAGCAGCACGCCTTTGGGAATGCGACCGCCGAGTTTCTGAAACTTCTTCGGATCACGCAGGAACTCGACCAGCTCCTGCACTTCATCCTTCGCTTCCTCGACGCCGGCGACATCGCGAAAGGTGATCTTGTTCTTATCGCGGGCCAGCATCCGCGCCTTGGATTTGCCGAAGTTGAGCGCGCCTTTGCCGGCCATGCGGATTTGCTGGCGGAAGAGGAAATAGAGAACGAGCAGGAAGAGCGCGATGGGGAGAAAGCTGAGCAACGTCTGCGCGAAGAGGTTCGACTCGGTGCGAATGGCGGGCTGAATGCCGGCCGCGTTCAGCTTGTCCTGCAAGTTACTGGTGAAATTGAGATAGATAGTGGTGCGAAACTTCGCCGCCTGCTCGCCCGCAGCGGTTTGTTTGCGGTAATAACCGATGAGCGCCTGGGTCGGCTGACCCTCCTGCACCACCAGCGTGAGCGGCAGGTTTTTGTCGCTAATGATCTGCTTGCTGTCGAGCAGCTCGATGAAACGGTTGTAGGGAACGTCCTCGATGTTCTGGTAGCCGCCGTTGCGGACGAGCAACGCCATGCCAATGAGAGCAAAGGCGATGGCGATAAGCACGATCCCGCGCCAGTTAAAGTTTGGCTCGGAGCCGCGCTTGTTGTCGCGGGAGGAGTTTCGATCGTTCTGGGCCATTTGGTGCAGGCGCGCGGCAGGCCGCGCGGGGAAGGAAATTACATGAGCCGGCTGGCAATGCAATTGAGCAGGAGTCGCGCCGTGGGTTGTAGCCTGCCGTCGGTCCTCGGCGGCAGAATCCTTGCGCGAGCCATACACTGTGCTTCTGCCCCGAGACGGACGGCAGCTACAACGGCACGCACATTGCGTCAATCTTGGCGTGCGAGTAAAGTTTTTGTTCCGGAATTCATGAGCGAGCTTTTCACCCACGTCGCCGATCGCATCGATCGCGCAGTGCAGAAAGTGACGCCGTTGGCCTATCGTGTGCGGCGGCGGAGCCGGCGGTGGGTGCGCCGCGCCATGCGCAAACCGCGCAGTGTTTCGGAAGGTCCGAATCTTCTGCCGCTGCTCATTCGGGTGCTGGCGACTTTCTCCAAGGCTGATGGCGTTTTGCTGGAAGAAGAAATCGACTCCAGCCTCGGCTTTCTCCGATACGATTATCCGGACGCGGTTTACTCCGAGCTGCGACAGCTTTTCCGCCAGGCGCTTTACGAGCAGCAGGACCTGACCGCGATGGCGCAAAAACTCAGCGTCCAGCTCAGCGCCGATCGCAAGATCATGCTGGGCGTGCAGCTCTACGATCTCATCTCGCAAGCCGGACTGAAGCAGGAACAGGTGGTGCAGTTCTACTCGTTTATGTCGCAGCTCGGCATGGCGGCGCAGGC
>QHBL01000211.1 GCA_003244125.1 Chthoniobacterales bacterium | reverse complement strand
CCACCTTCTTTGAGCGTGTCGTTGAGATTGAAATGCGACGCCTGACTGGCCGGCGCGAGACCGAAGATGAGCCCGGTCACGATCGCGATGACGCATGTGAACACGAGCACTTTGGCATCGATCGCGACGGTGTCGGCATGCGCCACGTCCGGCGGGATGAAGCGGGTCAGAATGTTGAGGCTGGCATAGGCGACGCCCGAACCAGCCATGCCGCCGAGCAGCGAAAGCATCACGCTTTCGACCAGAAGTTGCTTGGTCAGGCGGGCGCGATCGGCGCCGAGCGCGAGTCGGAGCGCGATCTCTTTTTGCCGGACGGCGGCGCGAGCGAGCAGGAGATTCGCGACATTGGCGCAGGCAATGAGGAGGACAAACGCGACCGCGCCGAGCAAGATCAGCAGCGCCGGTTTCATGTTGCCCACAATCTCTTCGTGCAGCGGATTAACCACCGCACCGATGCGTGTGTTGTATTTCGGATACTCCTGGGCCAGGCGCGCGGCGATCGTTTCCATTTCCGCCTGCGCTTTCTGCAAAGTGATACCCGGTTTCAGTCGCCCGATAACTTCCAGGAAGTGATCGCCGCGATTCGCCGCTTCCTCAGAGGAAAAGGCGAGCGGCACCCAGACTTGATCGCGCCACTTCCCGAAGGCGGGCAGGCGTACACTACCGGGCACGACCCGATAACGGTGTAGCTCTCGCCGTTGAGCGTGAGGGCGCGGCCAATGATGCTTTGATCCCCGCCGAAGCGACGCTTCCAAAGACTCTCGTTCAGGACGGCGACTTTCGTGCCCGGCTTGTCTTCGTCCGCGACAAAAGTGCGGTCGAGAATCGGCTTTACCCCGAGCAAGTCGAAGAGATTCGCCGAAACGCGGCGGCCATCGAGACGCTCCGGTTCGCCGGCGCCGGTGAGATTGAAGCTGCGCTCCGCAAAAGCGGCCACGCCTTCGAAGACGGTGTTCTGCTGCCGCCAATCGAGGAAGTTCGCGGGTGATGGCGTGTTCTTCGGGAATCCAAGATGGGTCGCGTTTTCCCAGATTATGACGAGCTGACCCGGGTTCTTGTATGGCAATGGGCGAAGCAGGATCGCGTTAACGACGCTGAAGATGGCGCTGTTCGCGCCGATGCCGAGAGCGAGCGCGAGCGCGGCGATCGCGGTAAAGCCGGGATTCTTCGCCAGCATCCGCAGGGCGTAACGCAAATCTTGTCGCAGATCGCCGATCATGTTGCTCCTCCGTTGAGTGCCCGCTGGCACAGGATTTTGCGGAACGCGCCGCTCCACACCTCTGAGTTCGCGCCTCAAGAAATCATGCGCATTCAACTCCTCGAGAGATGCGGCTTTCGCTTCGTCCTCCGATGCGCCGTGGCTAAGAGCGCGCTCGTACTCGTCATCCAGATGCTGGGAAAGCTCATCGACGATCTCCGCTTCACGCGTGGGAGCGAGGTGCAATTCCGCCAGCGCCGCCCGAATTTTTTTCCTGAAATCAGGCATACTCGATTCCGGTGATGAGCCCGATCGCCTCGACGAACTCGCGCCAGCCGTGCCGTTGCGCCGCCAACACTTTCTTCCCAGCGGCCGTCAATCGATAGTAACGGCGCCGCCGCTGCCCCGCCTTTTCGATCCAGCGCCCACGAATCCAGCCGCGTTTTTCCAGCCGGTAGAGCAGCGGATAGAGTGAGGCGACATTGAAGCGCACCCGGCCGCGCGAGCGCAGATCGATCAGCTGGCCGATATCGTAGCCATGCCGCGGCCGGTCCTTCAGCAGCGACAAAATCAACAACTCCGCACTGCCTTTCTTCAACTCGCGATCAAGGATTGATATCATATATATTGCATTGCCACATATCATACAGCTATAGCTCTATCAAGCTGAATTCGGCGGTGGAAGACAGCCGTCCTCGGCTGTCAGGGCAAGCGGGCGTCTCGCCTGCTTGAATGCAGCCCTTCGGTGGAAGCATCGCGTCGCGCGTGGTTGTGGAAAAATGGTGACGTAAGTGACCGACTCGAGCGCCGCCAGCACCTCTGCGCTTCGATGGGAACATCGCTTCGACCGAGAGGTCGCTTCAATAGAAACATCGCTATGCTTGGAAAGCTGATTCGACAGGCGAGGACGCCTGTCTGCCGTGACAGCCGAGACGGCTGTCTTCCATTGACCAACTCCTCCGTCCCAGCTACGATCAACGGATGAGTATGCCACCCATGCTCACCGAGGCGGCGCGTCCTTCGCAACTCCGCTCGACTGGGGCAAAAAAATCGTCACATCGGATCAACGCTTCGCACGTGCTGCACGAGCTCGAGCAGCACATTTTGATGGATGGTTTTCGCATCGTCATTGATCTCGAGAAATCGCGCGGCTCCTATCTCTACGACGCGGCCACCGGCCATCGCCTGATCGATCTCTACGGTTTCTTCGGCTCACTTCCGGTGGGATTTAATCATTCCTACTTCGAGGAGCCGGAGGTGAAGGATGAGCTTCTTCGCGGGGCCAAAATCAAAATCGCGAACTCCGATGTTTATTCCGAAGGCTACGCCGAATTTGTCGAGACATTCGCGCGGGTGGCGCCGCTGGCGCCGTTGAGCCGCTATCTTTTTATCGAAGGCGGCGCGCTCGCCATCGAGAACTGCCTGAAGGCCGCGATGGATTGGAAGGTGCG
>QHBL01000042.1 GCA_003244125.1 Chthoniobacterales bacterium | reverse complement strand
CGGCGGCAAGACTGCCATGCTCATAGGCGCGGCCGGCACCATCGCCATCAATCTCATCTTCGGCTTCGCTTCTTTCGCCGGCACCTTCGCCACTTTCGCCGCCATCTGGCTCTTCAACGGCTACCTCCAATCCTTCGGCACGCCCGGCATGGTGAAGATGAATGCGGCCTGGTTCCGGCGAACCGAGCGCGGCACCTTCACCGGCATTTTCGGTTTCATGATTCAGCTGGGTCAATTCGCGATCAACAATCTCGCTCCCATCATTCTGGCCGGCTTCACCATCGGCGCCTGGGTGGTGGCGAAGGACGAGTGGCATTGGCTCTTTCGAATTCCACCGCTCTTCGTCGCGGTAATCGCAGTCCTGCTCGCCATTTTCGTCAAGGAAACGCCGGAAGAAGCCGGCTACCGCGGCGTGATCGAAAGCGACACCGGCGACAGCAGCAGCCGCGCTGGTTTGCGCGAATGTTTCACCACCATTTTCACTCATCCGTTGATCTGGTTTTATGCGGTCGCCTACGGATGCACCGGCGCAGTGCGGAACAGCTCGGACCAATTGATGGTTCTCTATTTCCACGACCAACTGAAACTCAACCTTGCCGATAAACCGGCGGCAGTGTTGTGGACGGTCAATCTCATGCCGCTGGTGGCGGTGATTGGTTCGTTCGCCGCCGGACGAATCTCCGACACCTTTTTTCAAGGCCATCGTTCGCCGGTCGCGATGACCCTCTACTTTTTCGAGTGCGCCGTCATTCTGACCGCGGCTGTGGTGATCGCGGCCGGCGTCGTCGGGCCTACGCCGGCGGGAATTTTCATTGGATGCCTCTTCCTCGTGCTGGTCGCGTTGACGGCAAATTCAACACACGCCATCGTCGGCGCGGCCGCTCCCATGGATATCGGCGGGAGAAAAATGGCTGGCTTCGCCTCAGGCGTCGTCGATTCGTTCCAATATTACGGCACGGCTCTGGCCTTGCCCTTCACTGGCTGGATGATCGATCGTCACGGCTGGAGCGTCTGGTATCCGATCATGGCCGCCTTCGGCGCCATCGGCGGCATTTCGATGTTGATGGTCATGCGGAAACAAAAATGGCTGCACAAAACAGGAGACGCGCGCGCGATCTCGCGAGCATAGCCGGTCGGACGCAGCCTGGAACTTCGCATCGTCGCAGTTCTTTATTTCGCGAGCGCGTCGGGTGTTTCGGGTAGCGCACGCGTCTCGCGTGTCGGCGAAGGCGTCACGCCTTCGCGGACTTTTCCTTCAGCGTCGTCAAAAGGAAAAGCCTGTTTCGGCGTGACGCCGAAACCAGCACGCGAGACGCGTGCGCTACCCAGAGTCGCCGCGCGATGCCCGCGCTGCGTGCGGTTCCCACACTCCCATCAGATCTGAAGCGTGAGCTGCTCCCGCGCTCGCCGGAATGCTGTCGTGCATAACTCCGGCCGCGGACCGATGCCGTACTTGCGACAACTCATCTGAAACAGCGACGCGATTTGCTCCGCGAAAATGCCTTCGCCTTTGATCCGCGTCGCCCATCGCGCATCGTGGAATCTTTCGCCGCCACGAATCGCGCGAATCCGTGAAAGCACTTTCGCTTTCCGCTCCGGGAAATGTTCATCCAGCCAGCGCTCGAAGAGCGGCGCGACGGCGAAAGGCAGCCGCACGATGGTGTATCCTGCGAATTGCGCGCCCGCCTTCGCGCATGCCTGAACGATCGACGGCATCTCGTGATCGGTCAGTCCCGGAATGATCGGCGCCACCATCACGCCCACCGGCACACCAGCCGCGCGCAACTTCGCCATCGCTTCCAGCCGGGCCTGCGGCGGCGAAGTGCGCGGTTCCAGCACGCGCTGCAATTTCTCATCGAGCGAAGTCACCGAAATGTTTACCGCGGCACAGTTGAACCGCGCCAGCTCAGCGAGCAGATCAGCATCGCGCGCCACGAGCCGGTTCTTGGTGATGATGCCGACGGGATTACGGAACCGCGCCAGCACCTGGAGACAGCCGCGCGTGATCTCCAACCTGCGTTCCACCGGCTGATAGGGATCGGTCACTCCACTGATGGCGATGACCCGCGGCCGCCATTTGCGCGAGGAGAGCTCCGCTTCGAGCAACGCCGGCGCGTCGGTTTTTACCATAATGCGCGACTCGAAATCGGTGCCGGACGAGAAGCCGAGATATTCATGACTCGGCCGCGCGTAGCAGTAAACGCAGCCGTGTTCACAACCGCGATACGGGTTTACGCTGGTTTCGAATCCAACATCAGGGCTGTTGTTGCGCGCGATGATGGACTGCGAGAAGTCGCGATAAAAAATCGTGCGCCGCGGCCGCGCATCGGCATCGATCTCATCGGTCGCATCCTCCTCCACGTGCAACTGCTCGAAGCGATTCGCCGGATTGACTGAGGCGCCGCGCGCATGAAACTCGCGCGGATGCAGCGTGCGCGCGGCGGTAGGAATCTCGCGCACGTGTCCCCAGAGCTTCTGCGCATCCGGAATTCGCCTCATATGGGAATACGTTCACCTGAACATAATCCGTGTCCAGTAATTAAATCGCGTTATAGCTGCCGTCCGTCCCCGGCGGCAGACCACGTCGCCGGCCACTCGGCGTGTCGCGTTGCCCCATCTTTGTCATGTCGACTGAAACGGAGACATCTCTAAACATTTCCGATTTAAAAAAGAGCTAGAGATTCCTCGATTCCGCTCCGCTGCGCTCGGAATGACAAAGGAACCGATCCACCGCTTCTTCAAGTCTCCCCTCTCGTCCCTCGACTTTGGCAGAGATGACAGCAAGATGCGGTCACGTGAAAATCACACCGCTCGGCGACGCGGCATTGCTCATTGATTTCGCCGCCGAATCATCTGACGCCGGCGTCTTACTTCAGCGAGCCCTATCTGCGGCCAGCGCACTTGAGCGCGCGCAGCTCAAAGACGTGGTCGAGGTCACCTCAGCTTACCAGTCCATCGCCTTATTTCTCGATCGATCGCAAACAACATCGAAACTGAAGGACCAGATTTCCGCTGTTGTCGGCTCGACCGAACCGCTGCCAGCGACTGTGCGCGCAACAATCGACATTCCCGTTTGCTATGACGCCGAGTTCGCGCTCGATGCGCAGCGCGTTGCTAACGAGACGCAGTTGTCGTTTTCCAACATCATCAATCTACATACCTTCACGGAATTCACCGTCGCCTGTCTCGGGTTCATGCCCGGTTTTCCGTACCTGGCCGGTTTGCCAAAGCAATTGCACGTTCCGAGACTTCCCACTCCGCGCACGAAAGTTCCCGCCGGTTCCGTCGCGGTCGCGAACGCTCAAGCCGGCATTTACCCATTCGAATCCCCTGGCGGATGGAACATCATCGGCCGCACTCCGCTGCGACTGTTCGATGCGAGCAACACTCCTCCTGCCCTGCTCGCACTCGGAGATCGCGTCCGCTTTCGGCTGATCAACCGGGCCGAATTCGATGTCGCCGCCTCTAACGAGACGTAGCTCATGTTAGTTCTTTCCGCTGGTTATGGCGCAACTGTTCAGGACCGCGGTCGATTTGGTTTCCGGAAATTCGGCGTCCCGACTACGGGCGCGCTCGATTCCGCCGCGTTGCGAGTGCTCAATCTGCTCGTCGGCAATGATGAAGACGCTGCCGGTCTCGAAATATCGACTGGACGTGTTGGGCTCCAGCTTGCGGACGAGCGCCTCGTCGCCTGGAGCGGCGGCGATTTCGAAGTGCGCGTGGGAACAGTCACAGTTCCACACCTTCGTTGCGCGCATGTCCCGAGAGACACGCTCTGCGAAATCCTGCCCAAGCGCGGACGCGCCTGGCTCGCGATTTCCGGTGGCATCGATGTGCCGCCGCTGCTCGGGAGTCGCTCCACTGATCTGCGCGCGCGTTTCGGCGGGCATCGTGGCCGCACGTTGCGTGATGGCGACGAACTTCCGCTGGCACCGCGGAGTGAAAGAGCAGAACGAATCGCACAGCAAATGACTGGTGCACTCGCGAACTGGAGCGGCCCGCAACTTTTGTCATCCCGAGCGGAGCTCGGCATGACCCTGAACGTCATCTCGGGCAACAATTGGGATGACACCGCCGGCGCGCAGCTTCTTCGCGGCAAGTTCCGCGTCGCGCTCAATTCCGACCGAATGGGTTTGCGCCTCGAAGGCCCAAGCGTCGATTCAGCGCAAGGCGAACTCATCTCTGAAGCTGTTGCGCCCGGAACAATCCAGCTCCCGCCCGGCGGCGCGCCCATCGTGCTGCTTGCCGATTGCCAAACCATCGGCGGTTACCCCAAACTGGCGCACGTGATCACAGTCGATCTGGCGCGCGCCGCGCAATGGCAGCCGATGGACGAAGTCGGTTTTGAGCTAACGACTCTTGATCACGCGGCGGAGTTGCTTCAGCAGCGTGAACGCGACATCGCGCTTCTCCGTGCCGGTTTATGCGCACTCTTCGGATGAGAATCGATCTGAACTCTGATCTCGGCGAAGGCGCTGGCCACGACGAAGAAATCATGGACCTCGTTAGCTCAGCCAACATCGCCAGCGGCTTTCACGCGGGAACCCCGGCTTCGATCTTTGCCTCAATCATTTCGGCGCAGAAGCATGGCGTCGCGATTGGCGCGCATCCGAGTCTCGGTGAGCGGGAAAATTTCGGCCGAAGCGAAATGCAAGTCACGCCGGCAGAAGTTTTCGCGCTGATGAGTTATCAACTCGGCGCTTTCCAGGCACTTTGTCGCGCGGCTGACGCGGAGATGCATCACGTCAAGCCGCATGGCGCGCTTTACAACATGAGCGCGCGCGATCGAGGACTCGCTGATGCTATCGCCCGAGCAGTCCTCACCATCGAACCGAAGCTCATCGTTTTCGCCCCGCCGTGCAGCGCTCTCGAGCAGGCAGCGCGCGATTTGAATCTGCAAACGGCCGCCGAAGTTTTCGCCGATCGAAATTACAACGCCGACGGCTCGCTCGTTTCCCGCACGCGGCCTGATGCGCTCCTGCGCGATCCCGATGCTGCAGCCGAGCGCGTCATCCGAATGCTGCGCGAGAAAAAAGTGCGCGCGATCAACGGCACGGATGTTCCGATTTCGGCCGACACAGTCTGCGTCCACGGCGATACGCCCGGCGCGGTCGACTTTGCACGACAGTTGCGCAACCGACTCGAGGCCGATGGGAGCTTGATCGCTCCGCCGAAATGAGCAGCTCCCCGCAGCTCGTCCGATCCCTCGGTCGCCTCGATGCAACAATGATCGTGATCGGCTCGATGATCGGCTCCGGGATTTTCATAGTCTCAGCCGAATCATCGCGACTCATCGGCGCGCCCGGTTGGCTCCTGCTCACGTGGGTCGTCGCCGGCCTGTTCACCATCGCCGGCGCGCTTTGTTGCGCGGAGCTTGCCACGATGATGCCGCAGGCCGGCGGCGTTTACGTTTTCCTGCGCGAAGCTTATGGACCAGCGCTCGGTTTTCTCTTCGGCTGGACGTTGTTTCTCGTTGTGCAAACGGGCACGATCGCCGCTGTCGCTATCGCCTTTGCTAAATTCCTCGGCGTCTTTATTTCAGCGGTCGCGCCGGACCATTATCTCGTCGCGCCCATCGCAGTCACGCGCGGCTACGCGATTAGCCTATCGACGGAACAACTGACGGCGATTGCGCTCATCGCACTGCTCACCTTCACGAACACGCGCGGTCTGCGCGTCGGCAAGCTTGTGCAGAACAGTTTCACCTTCACGAAAACGGCGGCGCTGCTCGGCGTCATTATCGTCGGCCTCGTCCTCGGCTGGAAGGCGAACTGCGCCGCGCTCGCCGCGCACTGGTGGGACGCGACGGCCAACGGCTGGAACGCGCGCATCGCTCAGCCCGGTCTGCAAATCACCGGCGCGTTGGCGATGGCGTTACTCTTTGGCAAAGCGATGGTCGGCCCGCTTTTCGCGCAAACAGCGTGGACCAACGTCACATTCCTCGGCAGTGAAGTGCGCGATCCCGGTCGCAATCTTTCCCGCGCACTCCTTTACGGCTGCGGCATTGTCGTCACGCTCTACGTCCTCGCGAACGTCGCTTACATCGCCTCGCTCCCGCTTTCGCAAATTCAGAACGCGCCGCAAAATCGCGTCGCCGTCGCCATGATGCGCGAAATCTTCGGAACGCCCGGCCTGCTGGTCATGGCGGCGGCAATCATGATATCGACTTTCGGCTGCAACAACGGACTCATCCTGGCCGGCGCACGCGTTTACTACGCCATGGCGCGGGACGATCTGTTCTTCCGCAAAGTGGGGACGACAAATCGGTTTTACGTCCCAGCCTTCGCCCTGGCGCTGCAAGGCATCTGGACAGCGCTGCTGACGCTGCCGCGCACCATCACGACGAACGCAAGCGGCGGGCGCACTTACGGCAACGTCTACACACAATTGCTCGAATACATCGTCTCGGCCGACTTCGTCTTCTATGTCTTGCTAGTCGCGGCCGTCGTCGTCTTGCGGCGGAAGAATCCGGGCGCGCCTCGTCCTTATCGCACCTGGGGTTATCCGCTCGTGCCGCTCGCCTCTGCCGCGGTTGCGCTGCTCCTCACAATCGATCTTGCCTGGCTCGCACCGACGACTTCTGGCATCGGCATCCTCATTGTTCTCACCGGCGTCCCAATTTACTTCGCGTGGCGACGCCGGCGCCGATCACCGATCACTAATCACTGATGACTTACCCCGCCCTTGTTGTCGTCCGCGGCGAAGTATATCCTGCGCGATGAGAGACGAAGGCGCCATCGCCGAAGACATTGCTGCTGCGGGCGAACCGCGCGCTCATGAAGGTCCTCCCATGGCTGAGCTGGAGCGAATCCGGCATTCCTGCGCCCATGTGCTTGCGACCGCGCTCCTGCGCATCTGGCCGGAAGCGCAGTTCGCCGCAGGCCCACCGGTGGAGAATGGCTTCTATTATGATGTGGAACTCAACCATCGCATCTCGCCAGAGGATTTCGAGAAGATCGAAGGCGAGATGAAGAAGGAGATTAAAGCTAACCATGCGTTTGAACGCAGCGTCGTTAGCCGAGATGAAGCTTTGACGTTAGGCCGCGAAGGCCGCCTGGCCGCGGTCGGTCCGCGAGAGCAACCGAGTAAGTTCAAGCTCGATATCATCGAGAACATTCCGACCGGGGAAGAAATCTCGCTCTTTCGCAATGGCGACTTCCTCGACCTTTGTGCCGGACCGCACGTCATGCGCACCGGCAACATCGGAGCGTTCAAGCTGACTACCGTCGCGAGCGCCTACTACAAAGGCGACGAGCGTAATCCGCAACTACAACGCATTTACGGCACCGCCTTCAAGACAAAGAGCCAGCTCGAGAGCTACTTCGCCATGCTGGAAGAAGCGAAGAAACGCGACCATCGCAAGCTGGGAAAGGAGCTTGAGCTATTCACTTTCGATGACGATGTCGGGCCTGGTCTGCCGCTCTGGTTACCTCGCGGCGCCGCCATTATCGAGGAACTGGAGAAGTTGGCAAAGGAGACAGAGTTTGCGGCTGGTTATCAGCGGGTGAGAACGACGAACATGGCCCGGGAGAGTTTGTATCTAAAGAGTGGTCACCTGCCCTACTATAAGGATTCGATGTTCCCTCCGATGATCGTAGAAGGAGCGCAGCCCTCTCGCCTGCTCGGTTCTCCGGCAGGCGAGACGCCCGCCGGCCGCACAGCCGAGACGACTATGCTCCAGGAACGCTATTACCTCAAGGCGATGAACTGCCCGCACCACCACAAGCTTTATGCGGCACTACCTCGCAGCTATCGCGATCTACCACTCAGATTAGCTGAGTATGGCTATTGTCATCGGTATGAACAGAGCGGCGAGCTCTTTGGGCTCATGCGAGTGCGCTCGTTGCAAATGAACGATGCGCATATTTACTGCACGCCCGAACAGTTCGAGAGCGAGTTCAACGCGGTCAACCAGCTATACCTTAACTACTTCAAGCTATTCGGGATCGAGAAATATGTCATGCGCTTTTCCACCCATGAAGCTTCCAAGCTGGGTGAAAAGTATGTCGATGAACCGGAGCTATGGCAACAAACGGAGGAGATGGTGCGCGATGTTCTCCAGCGCTCCGGCATTAACTATGTCGAAGTGCCTAACGAGGCGGCGTTCTATGGACCGAAAATCGACGTGCAGGTCTGGAGCGCGATCGGTCGCGAGTTCACCATCGCCACCAACCAGGTTGATTTCGCCCAGCCTAGACGCTTGGAGCTGACCTACAAGGATCGCGATAACACCGATAAAACGCCGCTTTGCATCCACCGCGCACCACTTGGAACGCACGAGCGTTTCATCGGTTTCCTCATTGAGCACTACGCGGGCAACTTCCCGCTCTGGCTTGCGCCCGAGCAGGTTCGCATACTGCCCATCGGCGACGAAGCGGAACTACTTAACTACTCGCGAGCTATTCACGATGAGCTACGAAGTCAGCAAGTCCGGGCCGAGATCGACCTATCGACCGACAAGATCAACGGCAAGATCCAACGCGCTGAACAGATGAAAGTCCATACCATGCTTGTCATTGGCAGGCGCGACATGGAGGCCAATGCCGTCAGTGTGCGTATTCACGGCGAGGGCAATCTCGGCGCCCGGCCTCGGGCGGAAGCAATGGCGGAGCTGTTGCAGTCGATCCGCGAGCGACGAAGCTAACTTCGGTGGAAAACGAAGCGAGCCCGGACGAGTGGCTGGAGTGGTATCAGCTCACGCCCTTGCAACGATGGGAAGAAAGCCAGAAACTCTGGCCCACTTACCTCGCACTGGGAGGTTCACTTGATCCCGAGCCCGATAGTCAAAGTCCTTTCGACGATCCAGAAGCATGGCGTGAAAGCGCTGCTCATGGGCGGCCAGGCGTGCGTGTTCTACGGCGCGGCCGAGTTTAGCCGCGACGCCGATCTGGTAATCCTGGCCGCGCCGGGAAACCTCGATCGTCTGCGCACGGCACTGCGCGAACTGAACGCCAGCCAAATTTTTGTGCCAGAGTTAAGCGAGGAGGTCTTGCGACGCGGCCATGCGGTTCACTTTCGTTGCGCTGCTCCCGAGGCTGATCGTGTTCGCGTGGATGTGATGTCGGTCTTGCGCGGCGTGGACGATTTTGACCAGCTTTGGGAGCGGCGCACGACACTGAGTGACGATGCTGGTAACCAATACGATCTGCTTTCGTTACCGGACCTGGTGCAGGCAAAAAAAACCCAGCGGGACAAGGATTGGCCGATGATTATGCGCTTGATCGAAGCTAACTACGTGGAGAATCGCGCCACGCCGAGCGAGGAACAGGTGCGCTTTTGGTTCAAAGAAATGCGGTCGCCACAGTACCTCATCGAGCTTTCCCTCCGGTTTGCCTCACTGGCGGAGGAGATGGCGCGCTCGCGATCGTTATTGCGACTTGCCGTTGCTGGCGAACATGATGCTCTGGAAGCCGCGCTGGCCAGCGAGCAGAAAACGGAGCGAGTTCGGGATAGGATTTACTGGCAGCCATTACGCAAAGAACTGGAGCAACTGCGATGGAACCGCACTTAGCCTGGAGACGTACCGCCTGCCCCTTTGAACGGGCGCGCGACGAGCAGCGAGCCGTTGGAAAACGAAAGTAAGAGTATGAAGGCATTTTCCCTCGGTCTGGTTTTTCGCGGCGGCCTCGCTGCCTGTGTTCTCTTGAGCGTTGTTTCGATCAGTCCTGCGCAACCAAGCTCAACGGATAAGCAGGTCGCCCGAGAACAGGCTGAACTGGAGAAGAAGCGGGCGGAGCTGGACAAGAGGAGCGCGGAACTGCAGCAGCGTGAAGCTGATCTCGAGCGCGCGCGCCAGGAGCTCCAAAATCAGCAAAGCGGTCGCTCGCTCAGCATGAATTTGTCCGGCGATGTGCTCTTTGATTACGAGAAGGCGGCCCTGAAGCCGGAAGCGGAAGAGGCGTTGAAGAAAGTTGCCGTCGTCCTCGGGCAATTTCCGGAGAGCATGGTGACAATCGAAGGCTACACCGATTCGAAGGGTGGAAAGTCGGTGAACATGCCGCTCTCACAATCGCGGGCGAACGCAGTCAAAGACTGGCTGGTCAAGAACGGCAGCGTGCCCGCGGCTACCATCACCGCGAAAGGATTTGGCGAGCAGAACGCCGTCGCGCCGAATACCAACGCGGACGGGAGTGATAATCCGGCCGGCCGCGCCCTCAATCGCCGGGTCTCCATCATTGTCGAGAAGCCGCCAGCTGCGACGCCGGTGGGGACGATTGCACCAACGGCGACGCCTTAGCGCGCAACGCTGAGTTTCGGCAGCTTTCCGCTGTGCAGCACGCGCTGCGTCAGCTAGAGATACTTCATGCAGCTGCACCAGGCGCTGAAGCAATATTTCGGCTACGATGACTTTCGACCGTTGCAGTGCGAGATCATCACTGACGCGCTGAACGGGCGCGATGTGTTCGCGCTGCTGCCCACCGGCGGCGGCAAGTCGCTCTGTTTTCAATTGCCGGCCCTGCTCCGTGAGGGACTGACGATTGTCGTCTCGCCGCTGATCGCGCTGATGAAGGATCAGGTGGATGGGCTGCGCACGAGTGGCATCGCGGCGACATTCCTTAACTCTTCCCTCGAACGACATGAAGCGGCCGAGCGATTCCGCGGCCTAAATCGCGGCGAGTATCGCATGCTCTACGTCGCGCCGGAGCGCCTCATGCTGGATACTTTCCTGGAAGGCGCGCTCAACTGGAACATCGCGCAGTTCGCCATCGACGAAGCCCATTGCATCAGCGAGTGGGGCCACGATTTTCGCCCGGAATATCGTGAGCTGAAGAAACTGCGCGCGCAATTTCCCGATGTGCCGATGATGGCGCTGACGGCGACCGCGACGGAACGGGTGCGCGCCGACATCGTCAAGCAATTGAAGCTGCGCGATGCCCGCTGTTACGTCGCAAGTTTCAACCGGCCAAATCTCACCTACCGCGTCCTGCCCAAGACGTCGGCCTATGCGCAAACCCTCGAGTTCATCCGGGCGCGGCGGAACGAGAGTGGCATCGTTTATTGCGCGAGCAGGAAAACGGCGGAGTCGCTGGCGGAAAAGCTAACGAGGGATGGCATCAGCGCGAAGCCGTATCACGCGGGGATGGAAGGTCGCGATCGCACGCGCAATCAGGAAGCGTTTCTGCGTGATGACGCGCGTGTCGTCACGGCCACGATCGCGTTCGGGATGGGCATCAACAAGCCCAATGTGCGCTTCGTCATTCATCATGATCTGCCCAAGAACATCGAAGGTTATTATCAGGAAACCGGGCGCGCTGGACGCGATGGCCTGCCGAGCGAATGCGTCCTGCTCTTCAGCGCAGCTGACGTGATGAAACAGAAGCGCTTCCTCGAAGAGAAGCCGGAGCGGGAGGCGGAGATCGCGCGCGCGCAGTTGCGCGAGATGGTGAGCTATGCCGAGACCAGGGAATGCCGGCGCGCGATTTTGCTGAGGTATTTTGGCGAAGAGTTCGGGCCGCATTCCTGTGACAATTGCGACAGTTGTCTCGAACCGCGCGAGACGTTCGACGGCACCATTCCGGCGCAGAAGTTTTTATCGTGCGTTCTTCGCGTCCAGCAAAAGAGCGGATTCGCGTTTGGCATGAATCACATCATCGAAGTGCTGACAGGCGCCAAGACTGAGCCAATCCGGCTGCGCGGTCACAACGAGCTTTCCACTTACGGAATTGGGCGCGACATCCCGCGGCCGGCCTGGCAGTCGATCGGTCGTGAGCTAACGAGGCTCGGTTTGATCGCGATTGCGCCGGGGAGGATCGCCACGGTGGAGCTGACCGTGGCCGGGCGTGAAGCCTTAAAGCAACGCACGAGCATCACCTTGACCAAACCCGCGGAGGTTCCGGTGAAGGGCGAACGGCTGCGCGCGGGAGAGATTGAGTGTGATGAGGAACTCTTCGAGCAGCTCCGGACATTGCGACGGCGGCTCGCCGACGAACGCGACGTCCCCGCTTACGTGATCTTTTCCGATGTCTCGCTGCGGGAAATGGCGAGAAATTATCCCACCCGCCTGGGCGACTTTGGCCGGATTGCAGGTGTGGGTCAGCAGAAGCTGAACGCGTTTGGCCAAGCGTTTGTAGCTGAGATTAGCCAGTTCTTGTTAACTCATCCGCGCCACGAATTTAGTTCGCGCTCATCACCGGCCGAGTTGCGTCTGCCGCTCAATGACTCAGCGGGAGAGACGCTGGCGCGCTTCAAACGCGGCGAATCGATTGAGGAAATTGCGCGTGCACGTGGGTTCGCTCGCAGCACGATCAGCACTCATCTGGCCGCGGCGATCGAACGAGGCGACGAAATCCCGCGCGAGCGCTTCTTCACCGCCGGGCAGGAAGCGGAGCTGGAGGCGGCATTTCAGCAGAGCGATGGCGTAACCCTGCGGCCAATCTACGACTCGTTAGGCGGGCGTTATGATTATGAACAGCTGCGGCTGTTTCGCGCCTTTCGGCAGCAGTCGCTGAAGAGGTCCGAGCCGGCGCTCACGAGCGCAGCGCTTTGAGCAACGGAGCGCGGCTGCCCGGGAGTTTGCCGAATAAATTACCGAGCGCAGAAGCGGCGTTGCCCCGGTCCGGGTGACGCACGCCGGTGATGCGCGCCAGTTCGTTCTCGAAATGGGTGATGGCGCGCAGGTCGGGCTGCGTTTGGTCGAGAAAGCCGAAGGCGCGCTGGAGCAGGCTGAAGATTTCCGGTTCGTGATGTTCGCGTTCGGTGCAAATCTCGATGAGCTC
>QHBL01000305.1 GCA_003244125.1 Chthoniobacterales bacterium | reverse complement strand
CTTCGCGCGGTTCTGAATCGCCTTGCAGATCTTCGTCTGCGTCGTCTCCCCGAAACCCGCGAGCTGCGCCACGCGCCCCGACTCGCACGCCGCCTGCAACTCCGCGATCGAGCTCACCTGCAATTGTTCGTGCAGCGCCTTGATCTTCTTCGCCCCGAGACCTGAAATCGAGAACAGCTCCAGAATGGCCGCTGGAAACTGCGCGCGCAATTCCTCCAGGAACTTCGATCTCCCGGTCATGGCCAGCTCGGCCACCTTTGCCGCGATCGCTTTGCCGACCCCGGGAATCTTCTCCAGCGCCTCCGCGCTTTGCAGATCGGAAAAGCTCGCGCCCCACGCTTCAATCGAGCGCGCCGCATTGGTGTACGCGCGAATCTTGAATGGATTTTCGTCCTTCAATTCCAGCAGCGTCGCGATCTCTTCCAGCGCTCCGGCGATCTCTTCCTTGGTCATGTTTTCAGTTGAGCAACAACGCAATTTCCATTTAAGTTAGCGGTTCCGCAAAGTGATGATCCCCCCTCGTCCAGTGGCGCTGGCTGCGCTTTATCTTTTCGGCTGCGTCTCGTTAGGCGAAGCGGTTATTCTCTACCGTTTCGGCGATCCATCGGAGAACACCAGCGCGCCGAAGAGCGACGTCGCCGGCAGCGGCTGGGATTACGAGGGAATTTACGGCGACTTTCTCGGCCACGACTGCGCACAACGCAATAGGAAGACGGCCGTCCCGGCTGTCAGGGCAGACAGGCGTCTCGCCTGGCGGATACACGGTGCAGATTTTACGACACCAGCCGGGACGGCCGTCTTACATCTCATGAAAGCGCGTGATGAAAATGTGAGGTTCCTCGCTCCGCTCTGGATGACATGTTTGCCGCGCCGCTACATCCGCGCCCGCTTCCGATAAAATTCGCACCGTCGCAGCACTGTCTCCACGTACTTGCGCGTGCCCGGGAAATCGATGTTGTCGCGGAACGTTTGCTCCGGCATCGGCGCAGTCGTGTCGTTATTCGCCCAACGCTGTGCCCGGCTCGCCCCCGCGTTGTATTCCGCCAGCGCGAAAGCGGCCGGTTTGCTCTGGTGTTCCCAATGTTGAAAGGCGCGCGCCAGATACCACGTGCCGGCCTCGAGATTCGTCCGCGCGTTGAATAAATCCTCCACCTGAAAATTCTCCACGTGCGTCTCGCGCGCCCACTCCCGCGCCGCCCGCTCACTCACCTGCATCAGCCCGCGCTCGCCCGCGCTCCCGAGCTTGTGCGGATCGAACCGGCTCTCGCGCCAGACCACCGCTTTGACCAGCATCGGGTCGAGCCGGTGCTCCGCTGCAACGTTGCGGATGAGATTGTCGAATTGATGAAAACGCGCGGGGCTGATCCACTCGTAAACGGTGTAGGTTGCATCGCCGGAACGCAGCGCGAGCACACCGAGCGCCGCCGCCACGGCGAAACCGACGCAGATAATGAATTTGAGGACAAACCGCATGATGATGAAGCGCGCGTAATCATGCACACGAAATTTGCGCGCGTCATTATCGATCGGGCCATCCGGCGCGAGCTCGATTACGCTATTCCGGAAACGTTGGTCGAGCGGATCGGCGCCGGCGCGCGGGTGCGGGTGCCGTTTCGGGAGAAAAGCGCGCTCGCGACCGTGGTGGCGCTGCTGGAGGAGACAAGTGCGAAAGGCATTCGCGAGATCGAAGCGGTGGTCGGCCAAGGGGCGACGCTGAGCGAGCCTTTGCTGGAGCTCGCGCGCTGGATCGCGAGTTACTACTGCTGCCCAATCGAAACTGTCATGCGCAGTTTTCTGCCGCAGGTCATCCGGCGCGCGGAAGTCGGCTGGAAGAAGCAGCAGTTCGTCCAAATCGCGCCCGACCTTGCGACGCAAACGTTGGACGCGATTCGCCGCCGCGCACCGCGGCAGGCGGAGCTGCTCGATCAGCTGTTGAAAAATAAAGAGCCGGTGCCCGCAGCGGAGATTCTCCGGGATTTATCGCTCAATGCCGGAGCCCTGCACGCGCTAGCCAAACGCGGTTTGGTCAAGCTCAGCGAAGCCGCCGTCGCCCGCGATCCGCACGCGGGCGAGCAATTCCTCGCCAACCCTGAGCTGGTGCTGAATGAAGAACAGACAGCCGCGTTCGCAAAAATTCTCGCCGCAATCAATGCGCCCGCAAGCGCCCGCCCGATCTTACTTCACGGCGTCACCGGCAGCGGCAAGACCGAGATTTATCTCCACGCCATTCGTGAGACGCTGGCCCGCGGCAAGAGCGCCATCGTTCTCGTGCCGGAGATTTCGCTTACGCCGCAGACGGTTGAACGCTTTAAAAGCCGTTTCGCGGAAACGGCCGACATCGTCGCCGTCTTGCACAGCCATTTGTCCGAAGGCGAACGCCACGACGAATGGCATAAGGTGCATTCCGGCCGCGCGCGCATCGTTATAGGCGCGCGCAGCGCCGTCTTTGCGCCGCTGAAAAATCTGGGGCTGCTCGTGGTCGATGAAGAACACGAGACTTCCTACAAACAGGAAGAAGCGCCGCGCTATCACGCGCGTGACGTCGCGGTCGTGCGGGCGAAGATCGAGAACTGTGTCGTGCTTCTCGGCAGTGCGACCCCGTCGCTCGAGAGCTACTACAACGCGCTGACGAAGAAGTACGAGCTTACCGCGTTAACTCAGCGAGTCGACAACAACCAAATGCCGCTCATTCGCGTCATCGATCTGCGGCAGGAACGCCGCGGCGAGCGGGCCATTCTCTCGGAGAAATTGCGCACCGCCATTTCCGATCGCCTCGCCAAACGCGAGCAGACGATCCTCTTCCTCAACCGGCGCGGCTTTTCCACTTCGCTCCTTTGCAGCAACTGCGGCAAGGCGCGCGATTGCCCGAATTGCAGCGTCGCGCTCACCTTTCATCGTTCAATGGCGCGCCTGAATTGCCATCTCTGCGGACACACCGCCGCGGTCCCGAAAAAATGTCCCGAGTGTGGCGAAGCCGCACTGATCTACGCCGGGTTCGGCACTGAAAAAGTCGAGGCGACCGTCGCGCACATTTTTCCGGAGGCGGTGGTGAAGCGCATGGACGCTGACTCGATGACGCGCAAGGAGGCGTATCGCGACACTCTCCGCGCCTTTCGCAGCGGCAAGATCGATATTCTCGTCGGCACGCAAATGATCGCGAAAGGTCTGCACTTTCCGAACGTCACGCTTGTTGGAATTATCAACGCCGATCTCGCGCTGCATCTGCCCGACTTCCGCGCGGGCGAGCGCACCTTTCAACT
>QHBL01000395.1 GCA_003244125.1 Chthoniobacterales bacterium | reverse complement strand
GCGGAAGGAACTGGCAAATGCCTCAATGAAATCAAGTTTTTGCGTCAGGTGGCTTCGACCGATCGGCAGTGGCGGCACGGATAATTTTCGATTTTCGATTTTCGAATTTCGATTGAGGACTCGTCACTCGCCACTGGTCACTCGTCACTTCTTTTCATGACGCGCACGGGCATTATCGCGCTCGTGCTGTTTGTAGCGGCGCTGGGTTATTTTCTGAGCTTCGGCGCGGGGGGGACACGCCAGCTCCAGGCGAGTGTTTATCAACTGCTCTCGCCCTTCCTGCATACCGGCTCAGGTTTGGAAAAACAGATCACTTCGGTGCGCAGCGGTCTGAAGTCGCTCGACCAGCTTGAGGCGGAGAACAATCAGCTGCGGGTGGAGAACCGGTCGCTCAAGGCGACGAACCAGGCGTTACGCGACGTCGAGCACGAAGTGGATCGGCTGCGGCATGCGCTCGATTACCGGGAGCGCGCCACTTTTAAGCTGGTGCCGGCGGAGGTGATCACGCGCGACGCATCCACCTGGTGGCGCACGGTCACCATTAACCGGGGAAAGGCCGATGGGATCGATACCGACATGCCGGTTGTGACCGATGAAGGCCTGGTGGGGAAAACGACGACGGTGAGCCAAAACATCGCCATCGTCCTGCTGGTGTCGGACGAGAATTGCCGCGTGGCCGCGAACGTGGAAGGAACGCGCGAGCAGGGGATTGTCACCGGCGAACGCGTCATCGGAGCATTGACGCCGAGTCTCGATCTCAACTTCCTTTCCAAACAGGCGAACCTTCAGCCTGGACAGAAAGCCCATACTTCAGGTGTGGGCGGCGTTTTTCCACCGGGCCTGCTCATCGGGACGGTGAAAAGTTATCGCGTGCGCGAGCTCGACGGGCAGGCGCAACTGACGCCGGCGGTGGATTTGTCGAAGCTGGAGGACGTGTTCGTGGTGATCGGGAGGAAATGAAGGGAATGACGAAGCCGCGAATGACGAAACCCGAAACAATGACGAATGAGGAAGCGTTCGCACGAGGCGCTACCGAAATTTCGCGTACTTGCTCATTCCTTCGTCCTTCGGGCTCCGTCATTCGTCATTTGTCGAAGCCATGATTTTTTTCCTCATCCTCATGTTCCTCGTGCTACTGGCGCAGGTGGCGGAGTTCTTCATTCCGCCGCTGGACTGGATGTTTAACGCCCACATCTACATCACGCCGGTGCTGGTGTTTTACGGGGCAATGGCGCTGCCGTTGCCGATGATGCTGGTGCTGGTGTTCTGGGCCGGATTTCTGCTCGATACGCTAACGGCGCAGGTGGTGGGCGGTCATGTTGAAATCTCGTTAGGTTCGTCGATACTGCTCTACGCGGTGCTGGCGGGAATCATGCATGGGCTGCGGCCGTTATTCGTGCGCGGGAGATGGGAAGTCCATTGCATCGTGAGCGGCATTTGCACTTCCGCCATCTTGCTCGCGCAATATCTCATGATCTCATTTCGGCGCGGCTCGATTTTTTTTAATCGCGAAGTCTGGTGGCAAATCGGCGGGCCGGGATTGCTCGCCATGTTGATGGCGCCGCTCGTCTTCTGGAGCTTGCACTGGCTCTCGCGCGCGACGGCGTTCCCGTATCTGCCCGAGCGACAGTTTGCTCGACGATGAACCGGCGCCGTCTCAATCCGCTGTTACGTTTGCAATTCCTCGCGCTGCTCATGCTTCTGGGGCTCGGCGCGCTGGCGGTGCGGCTCTGGTGGGTGCAGGTGGCGCGTGGGGCGGAATGGACGGCGCGCATTCGCGGCAGCTCGGAAGCGACGGTGCGCATCCCATCTATCCGCGGCGAGATTCGGGACCGCAATGGTGTCTCGCTGGTGCAGAACCGCGCTAGTTACGAAGTTGATTTCTATCTGCCGGAGATGGTGAAAGGATATCGGCAGCGCTACGGGCAGCCGCCATTGACCGAATATCGCGGCACCGTCAGCGGCATGCCCAAGAACCTAAAGGAGGCCGACATCGTAAAGATCGTAAACGATGGAGTCGTGCCGCGGCTGGATGATCTCGATCTCGCGCGCGACTACAACTCCAGCCAGTTGCAGAAGCATTACCGCACCAACACCGAGGTGCCTTACACTTATATTAAAGACATCGATTTCCCGACAATGGCGAAGTTCACCGAGCACGATGTCGGGCTGCCCGGAGTGGACATCGCGATCAAACCGGTTCGCTCGTATGTCTATGGCGCATTCGCGGCGCACCTGCTCGGCTACGTCGGTCCGCCGGATGACACGAACAAGGAGGAAGCGAAGAAGTTCACCTTTTACCAGAGCGACGTGGACGGGAAATCGAATGTCGAAAAGATTTTCGATCAATATCTGCGGGGCAAACCGGGTGTGCGGTATCTGCGGCGCAATGCCAAGGGCGTGATTGATGGCATGCTGCGCGAGGAAGCGCCGCAGCAGGGGGCGAATGTTTACCTGACTATCGACGCGCGGGTGCAAGCGATTACGGAAGAAGCATTGCGTTCGGTGTCGCGCGCCGCGGCGGTCGTAGTCGATCCCAGCAACGGGGATGTGCTCGCGATGGCATCGGTGCCGTCATTCGATCCGAACACATTTATCCCCAGCATCAAAGCGAAAGATTGGGCGGCATTGCAGAAAGACGAAACCAAGCCGCTGATTAATCGCGCGATTAGCGGTTTTCCGCCCGGTTCAACGTTTAAGATCGTCACCGCACTGGCCGGTTTGCGCCGGCATATCGGCAACAACAAATATAATTGCAGCGGCGGTGTTAGCTACGGTGACCATTATTTCCATTGCTGGGTCGGGGCCAAAGGTGGCGCGCATGGCACCATCGGCCTATCGGACGCGCTGAAGGTTTCCTGCGACGCCTTTTTTTACCAATACGGCAACGCGGCCGGCATCGCGGCGATAGACCAGACCGGCAATGCGCTTGGGCTGGGGAAGGAAACCGGCATCCAACTGAGTGGCGAGCAGCCGGGCATCATGCCTGGGCCCGACTGGATGTCGATTCATTACCCGCGTGAGCGTTGGTCGCAGGCTTACACGGCCAACGTGTCGATTGGGCAGGGCTATGTCCTGGCCACACCGCTCCAGATGGCGATGGCTTATGCGACGGTGGCGAATGGAGGGATATCGTACTATCCACGGCTCGTGAGCAAAGTTGTGGACCAGGACGGCTCACCCGTCCTCGAGGAGAACGGTCAGCCGGTCGTCTCGCCGGCGCCGAAGATCGACGCTGACCTGCGCAATGATTTTACTCGCGAGCAGATCGAGCAGGTGCGACGCGGGTTGTGGAAAGTCGTCAACGAAGACGGAGGCACCGGCGGCCGTGCGCGGCTGAAGGATGTGCAGGTTGCGGGCAAGACCGGCACGGCAGAAGCGAGCGATCGCGGCGTTAAAAGCAACGTGGCGTGGTTCTGCTGTTTTGCGCCCTACGACAATCCCAAATACGTCGTGGCTGTGATGGTGGAGGGTAGTGCAGGCCATGGCGGCTCGGTGGCGGGCCCAATCGCTACGCGTATTTTGCAGCGCGCGCTGGCGATGGACGCGGGCAATTTCCAGCCGCAATTGGCATGGATGGCCCCCGCGCATCATCCAAACCCCTTCGCGCAAATCAAAGATGTAACTTTCAAAGATTCAGAGCAGAGCGTGAACTCGGATGACGAGGAAAACGACCAATCGTCCGCAGTGGAGACGCAGATGGCCGATACCGGCGGCGACCCTGATGTGGAACAGGAAGCTGACGCGCGCGGCAAAGTGAAGGAACGTGCGGCGCGAGTAGCGCGGGCGGTGCCGGTGGCAACGCCGCCGCCGCAAAAGCGCGGGTTTTTCCAGCGCATATTTGGTCGCCAGCAAGCTGCGCCGCCTGCGCCGGCGCCGGTGAGAAG
>QHBL01000272.1:882-7524 GCA_003244125.1 Chthoniobacterales bacterium | reverse complement strand
GGCGAAAGCGATGCCGTCACCGGCAGCGGTCCGAGCGCGCCCGCGACAAAACGTTGTTCGCCCGTTTCATCGCTGATCCGATCGGCCGCTTTGCGGGCGAGCCGCGCCGCCGCGAAATTCATCTCGCGGGTAATGTCGCGCAGCGCGGCGTCGTTCACGACGCGATCGAAAAACTCCGGGTCTTTGCGTCCGTTTCTGGATTCACCTGCAAACAGAAACTCGTGGAGGCCGATGGTGGTGGCGCTGAAGGTGTTCGTCTCGATCACGTCCGCGCCGGCGCGCAGGTATTCCTCGTGCACGCGCTCGATCGCTTCCGGCCGGGTCAGCAGCAAAACTTCGATGGCGCCTTTGAGGTCCTTGCCCTTCCAATCGCGGAAACGCCCGCCGCGATATTGCGCCTCGGTCAGATGGAGCCGCTGGAGCGTTGTGCCCATGGCTCCATCGAGCACGACGATGCGCTGGCGCAGGAGTGCTTCGAAGGGATGGAGCGACGCGGCCATGTCAACTGGACAACAAAGCAACTTCCGTCGCCGCTTCAACCAACAAATCTACGCATCATGATATGTAGATGCGTATTACCGCGGCGGGGAAGCGCAGTTGTAGCTGCCGTCCGTTCCGGCGGCAGAACGTTGTCCGTTCCCGCGCTACATGGAATCAGCAGCGCATCCGTGGACGACGCGCATCCTCTCTGCCGCGGGGGACGGACGGCAGCTACAACTCGCTGCCGCGAAGTTTTTCGAGAAATCCGTTGCCGCTCCTGGCCAGCTTCTCTTCCAGGCGCTTCGTGCAGTCGCAATCACAGCAAGCCCATGGCTCCATCCCATTTTCGTGCCGGCAATTGCGCCTGGCGTGCGCGTCTTTTATCGCGAGCAGCTCAAAATATTTCTCCCAATATGGCCGCTCTTCCTCCAGCGGCGCGCTGCAAAAGCACGTCTCCACCCAGTGCGCTTCGCCCGCGTCCGTCGCACGCGCTGTTTCCATATCGTGGAGATACTCATCGCCGGCGATGGAGCCGCGCCCGAGCGTGCCATCATCGATCGCGCGGAGCAGCTCGGCGGATTTCCCCGCTTTTACTCTGGCCTTAACGAGATAACGCATGGAACAAAAGATAGCACCGTTGCCTCGGCGCGCGATGTTCGGGACGCCGGTTTGCGGCCGCCGCCGCGCTGCGGATCAGTGTTGAGCGACAGCGCTCTCGAGTGCGGCGGTCAGCTCTTCCGGCGCCAGCGGTTTCGCGATGTGATCGATAAACCCGACGCGTTTGCTCCGCGCCACGTCATCTTCGCTGTTGAAACCGCTGATGGCGATGCCGCGGACATCGGGTTGTTCGCGGCTCAGCTCCCGCATTAATTCCCAGCCGGTGCCATCGGGCAGGCGAATGTCGCTGAGAAGAACATCGAACTCGACCGCCTTGGCCAGCGCGCGAGCCGAGGCGACATCGGGCGCGATGTAAACCTTGTAACCGATGCGGGTGAGAAACCGGCGCAGGCCTTCAGCCGTATCGGCGTGATCTTCGACGACGATAATGCGCGGTGTTTTCTCAGTCATGGATCATGGCTCAGCTTACGTTGTGCCACGAGCGTTACGCCGGTTATCGGTTAATTGTTGTCAGCTAATGGACAGAATGGGGTCGTTTGAGATTGTCGGTGTTCGCGCAGCAGAGTAGGGGAGTTGCGTGCCAGCTATCGGCGTGACCGGCGGAATCGGGACCGGGAAAACAAGTTTCGTAAAAGCTCTGGGAGAACTTCTACCCGGCGCAGTTTTCTTCGACGCCGATGAGATGGCTCGTGAGCTAACGCGTTCCGATGCGCAATCTCTGGTTCGAATCCGTCAGCAATTTGGCCAGCAAGTTTTTCATGCGAGCGGAGAGTTGAATCGCGCCGCACTTCGCGCGATGGTGTTCGGCGCGCCGGAGAAACGGCGGGCGCTGGAACAGATTCTTCATCCGCGCATTCGCGAGCATTGGACGGGCGAAGCGAACAAACACCGTGGCTCGACTCGATTTTTCATTGCAGACATTCCACTTCTTTATGAAACCGGCGGCGAACGCTTTTGCGACCGCATCGTGGTCGTGGCCTGCTCCGAGGAAACGCAGATGCAGCGCCTGATGCAACGAACCGGAATGGAGCGCGAGGCGGCGGCGGCGATCGTTGCCGCGCAAATGCCGCTGGAGGAAAAAGTGAAGCGGGCCGATCACGTCGTTTGGAATAACGGGCCCGAGACGGGGCTGATGGAGCAGGGGCGACTACTGGTGAGTTTATGGAGTCAGATCCAGTAGCCGCGGGTGCTGAGTGCGGCGACGAAGCGTCGAAAGAGCAAGCGGACGATCTGCGCCAGCAGCCGTCCTCGGAGGAAAATCGGGCCGGTATTTCGCAGGCCGAACCTATTCCCGCGCGCAACTGGCCGCCGCTCGACATCAACGAGCTGCATAAGCTTTCGCCGGGCGAGCTGGTCGGCCTTGGTGAGAAGTCTGGCGTCTATTTACATCCGGCGCGCTCACGCCATTATCTCATTGTCGATCTCGTCCGCGCCGCTCTCGACGCCGGCGCCACCGTGACCGCGCAGGGTTTTGTCGACCAGTCCTCCGATGGCTTCGTTCTGCGTTGTCCGGAATTGAATTTCCTGCCGGTGCCGGAGGACGTCTCCGTGCCGCGTGGGATGATGCAGGAATTCCAGCTCCGTCTCGGCCAACGCATCGGCGGCGTCGTCAAATTGCGGCAGAACCATTCGCGCCTCGTGCTGAACGAGCTGAACACGGTGGAGAACGCGCCCCTAACCGATTGGACGCCGAAGACCGATTTCGAGCAGCTCACGCCGCAGTATCCGCAGGGCCGCATCATGCTCGAGAACGACAAGACGAAATCGCTCGAAGCGCGCGCGGTCGATTTGCTCGCGCCGCTCGGGCGCGGTCAGCGCGGTTTGATCGTGGCGCCGCCGCGTGTGGGCAAAACCATTTTGCTCAAGGAAATCGCCAAAGCCATTCGCGTAAATCATCCCGAGATCGAGCTCATCATTCTCCTCGTGGACGAGCGGCCGGAGGAAGTGACCGATCTGGAACGCGAAGTCGATTGCCAGATTTACTCCTCCACGTTTGATGAGGACACTCACCGCCATGTGCAGGTGGCGGAGCTCGTGCTGGAGCGCGCGAAACGGCTGGTCGAGTTGAAGAAAGACGTCGTCATTCTCCTGGACTCGATTACGCGTTTGGCCCGCGGTTATAACAATCTGCAACCGAGTCGCGGCCGCATCATGTCAGGCGGTGTCGAATCCAAGGCGCTGATGAAACCGAAGAAGTTCTTCGGCGCGGCGCGCAATGTCGAGGAAGGCGGCAGTCTTACTATCGTGGCGACGGCGCTGATCGATACCGGCAGCCGCATGGACGAAGTCATTTTCGAGGAATTCAAAGGCACGGGCAATATGGAGCTCCACCTCGACCGCGGGCTGGTGGAGAAGCGGATGTATCCGGCGATCCATGTGCTGCAAACCGCCACCCGACGCGAGGACCTGCTTTACCATCCGGACGAATGGGAGCGCGTGCAGGTGCTCCGTAAAACCATGGCCGCGCTGCCGCCGATGGAGGCGATGGAGATGCTCATCTCCAATCTCCAGGCGACCAAGACCAACGCCGAGCTGCTCCTGGCGGGATTGCGGTGATCGCGACTGCTGCGCAACTGGCAGAACTGCTGCCGTTGATCGAAGGCAACGACCGCGTAGCGCTCGATACCGAAGCGGACAGTCTGCATTGCTACCGCGAAAAGCTTTGCCTGCTCCAGATCGGTTTACCCGAAGGCGACTTTGTGGTTGATCCTTTGGCCGCTAACGATCTCTCGCGACTCGTTAGCTTGCTAACGAGTAAGGAGATTGTTTTGCATGGCGCGGACTACGATCTGCGTCTCCTGCGGCGTGGTCTTAATTTTCAGCCGGTGCGATTATTCGACACGATGATTGCGACGCGACTGCTCGGGCAGCGCGAGTTCAGCTATGCCGCCTTGGTGGAGAAATTCTTCGGCGTGCAACTGACCAAAGGCTCACAGAAAGCGAACTGGGCCCTGCGTCCGCTCTCGCCGCAGATGGAAAAGTACGCGCGGAACGACACGCATTATCTGTTGCCGTTGGCGGAAAAATTGGAAGCGGAACTGGTCGCGCGTCATCGGCTGGAGTGGTTCCGGCAATTATGCGCCCGTGCCATCGAGCTGGCCGCGACCGATCGCGAGCGTGACGGGGACGAAGCCTGGCGCATCCGCGGATCGGGTTTGATCCACGGGCAACAGGCGGCGATTCTGCGCGCGGTCTGGTATTGGCGGGACAAGGAAGCGGAACGGGCTGATCGCCCCGCTTTTCATATTTTGCGCAACGACCAGTTGCTCCACGTCGCGCGCACGGCCGCGCCCGGCGCGAACTTCGCCTTTCGCCATTTCTCCGAGCGGCGCACGCGCACTTTCAATGCTGCTCTTGCCGGAGCCTTCGCGCTTGATCAAACAGGTTGGCCCGACACAGAACGACGCCGCGGAGTCCGGCCGTCTCCCGAGGTGTTGCGGCGCTCGGACGAGTTGCGGGCGCGACGCGATGAAGTCGCGACAAAGCTCGGGATTGAGGCTTCCTTTATCGCGCCGCGCGCAGTCATCGACGCCATTGCGCAAGAGGCGCGCCGGGCCGAGGCGCTGCTGGTGCCGTGGCAGCGCGAGTTGCTAGGCGTGTAAGGGATTTGCGCGAACAGCTTGACGCTGCCGCGTAAATCCTGCAAAACGCCGCCGCGCCATGCCAGAGGTAAGGACGCGAGCAAGCGTTTGGTGGGAATCGATCAGCGCATCTTTGCGCCGCGTCCGTTATCCCGTCGGGCTCGGCCTTTCCGTTACGGTCATCACCTTTGCCTTCGGCATCTGTGCGGCCTTCGCCTTCGGGCACGAGATTCCCGGAGAAAACTGGCTCTCGACCTGGAACCGCTGGGACGCGTCTTCCTTTCTCGATCTCGCCCGAAACGGCTACCCGCACGAAACCGGCGAGCGCGAGCATTTGATCGTTCTCCTGCCGCTCTATCCGCTGGCCATTCGTTTCGCGCATTTTCTTATTCCAGACTGGCATTTCGCGGCTGTCGCCGTTTCCAACGCCTGTTCGCTGCTCGCATTCGTTTACCTCTTCCGGCTCGCGCGTCTTGAATACGGCGGAGTCGTCGCACGCCGCGCGGTCCTCTTCTGCGCAATTTTCCCGACCGCGTATTTTTTGCACATCGCCTACTCGGAAAGTCTTTTCCTGTTTCTGAGCGTGGCGGCTTTTTACTATGCGCGCCGGGGCAAATGGGTCGCCGGCAGTCTTTGCGGCGTGCTTGCGACTGCGACTCGGCTGCCTGGCGCCGCCATTTTCCCAGCTCTCCTGATCGAGTATTTGCAGCAGCGGAAGTTTAGTCTGCGCGCGCTGCGTTGGGACATGGCCGCGCTGTTGCTGGTGCCGCTGGGGACAGTCTCTTTCCTTTGGCTTAACTACAGTTGCTTCGGCGATCCGCTCCATTTTCTTGCTGCGCAGAGACAGGTCTGGGGCGCTTTTCTGCGCTGGCCATTCCCGTCCGTGGCCGATTCCTGGTACGGGATTCTTCACTCGCACGCCGATGAACGCGTCATCCAGTACGGCGGACCGTTCGCCGCTTTCATCCTTTTAAGCGCCGCGCTCATCGCGGCCGTTTTTTTTCTGCGGCCCTGTTACACCACCTATCTCGCGCTGAGCTGGATCGTCATCTTCTGCAATAATTTTCCCGTTTCCTCGCCTCGATACGTTGGCGTCGTTTTCCCATTGTTCCTGTTGCTGGGTCGGGCCACGACCTCCTCCGTTCGTCGCGACGCACTGAGTTTTCTTTTCACGCTCTTCTACGCCCTGTGCGCCGCCCACTTCGTTCGTGGCTGGTGGGGGTTTTAAAAAATCGCGGAATACGCGCGCCAAAGCAGGAAAGGCGCAACATTCGCCTGCGGCAATTGGCTTGACTCTGCTGCGCAAATGGTTCAAAACGAGCGCGGTCGGTCGACCATGACATCATCATACGAGCGTGAGAACTGCATTCTTTTGTTGCCTGTCAGCGCTTCTCACGCTGGCGAGCGTTTTCGCCCAGACCAGCGACGTGGTCGATCGCTCCCAGCTCTTTCGTGCTAATCCCGGCGTCAGCACCCCTGCGGAAAACGTGGACGAGAGCGGCACTTCACAGGGTTACGCCGCGGCCACGCCGAACGACGAGGACCTCGGAATTCAAGCCATCCTGAAACGGCAGGACCAATATCGCCCTTTCAGCGTCTCTGTTGGCGTTCCCTTTTACTTTACCTCAAATGTCGCGCTCGCCCGCGAGAACGAGCAGTCCGATTTCGTCTTTACGCCCGGAATCAGTATCGGCTACTCGCCGCGGGTGAGCCAGACCTTCTACGTTACCGTCGGACTCTCGCAGCAATGGTTTATCTACGATCGCTTCGGCGAGCTCGATTTCTCCAGCTTCGATGCCAGCCTCGGCCTCGCCTATTACCTGCCGCAGCTGCACGATCTCTCACTCGGGCTCCACTACGATTACAACCGACTCACCAGCGACGGTGGCGACCGGCTCTTCTCCAATCATCAGCTCTTGCTCACGGCGGAAATGCCGTTTCGAATCGGGCGCGCCATGCAATT
>QHBL01000272.1:0-754 GCA_003244125.1 Chthoniobacterales bacterium | reverse complement strand
AAACAATTCGAGCAGGATCGGACCGATGTGAGCGAGATTTTGGCGTTGACCGCAATTTACCGCGTGCGCGAATGGCTGGCGCTGAGCGCGATCGCCACCTTCGCCTGGAATCAATCAGACGAGGACGTATTCGAGTATTCGGTCGCGAACCTCGGGGGCACGCTTGCCGTGACGATGCGGTTTTGAGAATGCGAGCGGGAACATCATATTCTTTGGCGCGGTTCTGGCGAACGCAGGCAGGTCTTTGGGCAATTTGCGCTGCGGTCCTCGTAAGTGTTGCCACACCGCCGCGCGTTTGCGCTGAGCAGTTAAAGCAGGCCCGCGTCACGCAGGTGGTGAAAGACGTCAAACTCTTGCCGGAGCAAGCCGCGCCGCGCCCGGCCACGGTGAACGATGAAGTGCGCGATGGCACCGCCGTACGCACCGGCACGGAATCACGCACCGAGCTCACCTTTACCGACCAGACCCTCGCCCGGCTCGGCGCCAACACCATTTTCACCTTCGCCGAAGGAACGCGGAACCTTGACCTGAAGGACGGCGCCATGCTCCTGCGCGTCCCGAAGAATGCGGGCGGCGCCAAGATCAAGACCGCCGCCATCACCGCCGCCATCACCGGCACCACGGTGATGCTCGAGTATCACCCCCGTTCGTATGTGAAGTTCATTGTGCTCGAAGGCACTGGCCGCATGTATCTGCCCGGGCACATCGGCGAGTCCGTCTTAATCAAAGCGGGGCAGATGCTGATTGTAAAACC
>QHBL01000124.1:3631-8264 GCA_003244125.1 Chthoniobacterales bacterium | reverse complement strand
CGGCATGAGCCTTCCCGCGTTTCTCGGGCTGGCCTATTTCGCTTCCGAGTTACTGCTGGCGTTGACGCGGCGTTCCCGCGGCGCCGGCGTGAAGCGGGACCGGGGCACTTTGCATGTGCTTTGGGTTGTGATCCTGCTCAGCATCGTGGCCGGTCTTTTCGTCGGAACCCGATGGTCGGCTGCGGCATTGCCGAAGCCAAATATTTGCCGCCTCGTCGGCATCGGACTCTTCGTTGCGGGCCTCGCATTGCGCTGGTGGGCAATCGTCGCCCTTGGTCGTTTCTTCACCGTTGACGTCCAGATTGCGCCCGACCATCACCTCGTGGAATCCGGACCGTTCCGTTTCCTGCGGCATCCATCCTACAGCGGAGTGCTGCTGGCGTTTCTCGGCTTCAGTCTCACTCTGTGCAATTGGGCAGCGTTGCTCGTCATCATGGCGCCGATCACCGCCGCGTTCGTTCACAGGATGAATGTGGAAGAGGGAGCTTTGCAGGCGGCTCTTGGCCAAAAGTATCGCGATTATCTCATTCGCACGAAGCGATTGATCCCGGGCATTTATTAAGCGAAAAAACGTGAACTCGTTAGCGTAAGACAGTCGAATATGCTACCGATGGCGGGGGAATTAACACCGATGAAAAAAAATCAGCCGAAGGCGAAACGGAATGCGCGGAGCCGCGAGCAGCTCGAGGTAAAAAATATTCGCGTCCTGCCCAGTGGTTACCAGGTATGCGTGACGCGGGAACGAACGGAATTCAGTAAACATTTCGCCGGACACTCGGCCAAAAGTCTGCGCCTGGCCGAGGCCTACCGCGACATGTTGCTGCGGGTCCTGCCGCCGAAACGCCGCCATGCTGTGCCGCCGCGCGTGCTTGCCGCTGTGGGATTGAAGCAGGCCGTCGTGGGCATCTCGCGTTACCCGAAGCGATGCTACGCCGTCGCCTATCGCAACCGCTCGAAGCAGGTGAAAACACGCACCTTCTCCTGGCGCACGCCGAAGCAGGAGATCGACGCCTACGCCGCGGCCGTTGCCTTTCGCCGGCAGAACGTCAAACAGGGATAGTCACCAGGTTCGCGTGGCGGGCTCTTGAACTTTGCGCGCGACGCGCCGGTCTGCGTTACCGGCTAGCCGGAGAGTTGCGTCTGATACAATTCCGGGCGCCGATGCTCGAAGACCCGCATTTTGTCGCGAATGGATTCGATCGCGCTGTGCGAGATCTCACCCACGACCAGCTCTTCCTCTGACCCTTGCGCGACAATGTTGCCCGAAGGATCAATTATCGCCGAGCCACCGCAGAACGTGACCTCATTGTCGGCGCCAACACGATTGGCCACGACGGCGTAGCTCTGGTTTTCAATGGCGCGTGCGGCTGCCAGCGTGCGCAGATGCTGGTTGCGCGCCAGCGGCCAGGCGGAGGAAATCACAAACAGATTTGCACCGTGGTCGAGCGTTAGCGCGCGGAAGAACTCGGGAAAACGCAGATCGTAACAGATTGCCAGGCCAGCGCGCAGCTCGCCCATTGGCGCAACCACGAGCTCAGCGCCGGCGGCAAAACATTTGTGCTCTTCCACCGGCGCCGGCGCGAACAGATGCGTCTTCCGGTATTTGGCAATCACATTCCCGCCCGCGTCGATCACCACCTGGCTGTTGTAAATGCATTCGCCTTCGCGTTCTGACACTCCAGCGATGGTCCCAAGCCCAAGCTCTCTCGCCACCATACGCAGCACCGGCACCGCGCCCTCACTCCAGCTCGTTGCGCATTCCCGAATGACCTGCATGACATAGCCAGTGTCGGACATCTCCGGAAAAACGATCCACTCCGCGCCCAACTCCTTGGCCTGCTCCGCCAGCAGCCGCATCTTACGGAGATTGGCTGCGACCTCACCCACCACACAATCCATCTGAGCAGCAGCTACCTTCATCTATTTCCCGCCACACCTGCTCGCGCCGAACTCGTCACTACCCTAGTATCCGCTCGCTTGCCCATCCTTGCGCGATTCACTCGCCCCCACATAAACTCGCTGACCATCATGCATTTCTACCTTTATCGCCTGGTAGCCACCATAACCTCCCACATCGAAGCGCACATCATGTCCGCGCTTCTTTAGCTCCCGCACGGTTTCATAAGGAATACCGCTCTCTACTTCCACATAGCCGCCGCTGGTCATCACCTCATCCGTGGGCTCGTTATCGCCTTCATGCTGCCAGCGCGACGCATCCCCCGCCTCCTGCACATTTAAGCCAAAATCGATCTGGTTCGTCAGCACCTGCACGTGACCCTGAGGTTGCATACCGCCACCCATCACGCCGAAAGCTTCCCACGGCTTCTTATCTTTCATGACAAATCCCGGGATAATGGTGTGGAACGGACGCTTGCCCGCCGCGTAAACATTCGCGTGTCCCGGCTGCATCGAGAATAGCTCACTGCGATCCTGGAACATGAAACCAAGTCCAGGCACGACAATGCCGCTGCCCATCCCGCGGTAGTTACTTTGAATAAGCGAAACGATGTTCCCTTCATCATCCGCCGCGCACAGATAGATGGTATCGCCGCCATCCAGCGCCGGATTACCGGCATTCACGCTCTTCGCCGCGTGATTGGGATCAATCAATTTCCTACGTTCGGCCGCGTAGCTTTTCGACAACAATCCGGCCAGCGGGATCCTGGCAAAATCCGGATCGGCATAAAACTTCGCCCGATCGGCCCAAGCCAGCTTCTTCGCTTCGATCATCGCATGCAGCGTTTCAGGTGAATTGCGACCCCAGGCGCGCAGGTCGAAGCCTTCCAAAATGTTGAGAATCTGAAGCGTTGCGATTCCCTGCCCGTTCGGTGGCAACTCGTAGATGTCGTAACCGCGATAGTTAATCGAGACTGGTTCTACCCACGTGCTGCTATGCTTCTCGAAATCTACTTTGCGCAACCAACCACCGTTTGTTTTCATGAACTCATCGATCGCGTCCGCGATCTCGCCTTTGTAGAAAACATCACGCCCGCGCTCTCCGATTAGCCGCAGCGTTTGCGCCAAAGCTGGATTCTTGAAGATGTCGCCTTTAGCTGGCGTGCGACCCTTGCCGTCCAGTGTATAGGTCGTTAGAAAGCCGCCTGGAAGATTCTTGTAAATCTCGGGCCCGAAGTGCCAGTAGAACGCGATTAACTCGGTTACCGGAAAGCCTTCCTCGGCATACTTCACCGCCGGCGCCAGATCGTCACTCAACTTCAGCTTGCCGAACTTGTCGTGTAATTCCGCCCACGCATCGACACAACCCGGCACACTGATGGGCAGCATCCCTTGCGGTGGAATGCTCTTGCGCTTTAGCTTCTCCAGCTCCGCTTTCATCTGCTCGTAACTCAGCCCGAGCGGCGAGCGCCCGCTGCCATTAATGCCGTAGAGCTTGTTCTCTTTCGCGCTGTAAACGATTGCGAATAGATCTCCGCCGATCCCGTTCGACACCGGCTCCATCAACCCAAGTGTCGCGTTTGCCGCAATCGCAGCATCAACCGCGCTCCCGCCCCGCTTCAGAACATCGAGCCCGACTTGGGTCGCCGCCGTCACACTCGTGCACACCATCCCATGCCGCGCGAGAACCTCCGAGCGCGTCGCAAACGGCCGCCCGGTGATGCGATCGATCTGAGCATTCGCAGCAGCAACGCCGTAGCACAAAGCGACCGAAACGAATAACAGTTTGGCCATCGACAGAACTATCACCAACTGTCTCTGAATCAACCCTGACTCAAAGACCCTGGCGCATTGTCCGGAGAGTCGATGCAAGCCCCGGGCAACGTCGGTAATCTTCCTGTGAATGAAAACTGCAATAGTGAGCACTGACCCCAATGGATCCAGTTCCGCACGGCGACTAGCGTCCACATCAGCCACATCCAAATCGGCCAGTAGCGCGCCCTTGCCTGCGATGGAGATGCCCGTGACCCGCGGAGGAAAATTGGCCAAAGAACAAAATGATCGAAGAGCAGCCCGAAGGCTACGAGGGCGAGGTAGCAGGTATCGACCTTTCCATGTTCGTGTTGATCCTGTTGTCCCCGAATCTCGCTCACGGCGTTAGCGAAACAAGCGCGGCAAAACCAAGCCTAAAAAAATCGCTCAGGCCGTGGCCAATCATGTTCGCCAGCAAGTCGCGTCGCCAGAGATAGAACAGGGTTATTACCGTCCCCACCACCAAGGCAATGATGATACTCGGGATTCCGCCGGTCCAATGCGTTGCCGCAAAAAGTGCCAGCGGGATTGCCCCGGCGAGAACCCGGCCACATCCTATGGATTCGAGCCGTTCGATCGCGTAACCGCGGAAGAATAGTTCCTCCACTACGCCGGCCAGGATCACCATCAGCGTCTCATACCAAATCGGGTTTTTGTTGAACTCGGCCGAGCCAGCGCCGCTCCCGTACCCGGTAAACACGATCACGACCCATGCCGTGACACCGCAAAGGCCGGTGAGAGTGCATCCGTATCGAATCGATTTGCGCCAAGGGACGACGCCCAACCGGATGGAACTGAGCGGCAGGCGTTCCCCGTACCGGACCAAAACGATCAGTAACGCCGCGAGTATCCACACCGCGTTTTTTTTCCAGACACCGGCGGTAATCGAATGCGGCGCGCCCAAGCCGTTAAACGTGAGGCGCAG
>QHBL01000124.1:0-3591 GCA_003244125.1 Chthoniobacterales bacterium | reverse complement strand
CATCAGCAGCCAGAACGAATTAGGAGATCTAGAGCGAAGCAACCATCACTCGTTAGGGAGGGCGGATAGGCTAGCCGGTGCACGGAGCGAGCCCATTTCGCCACGCGTGGCGGCGAGGACGAGGCCCGGTTCGATCAAGAGATTGATTACGAAATGCGACGCGATGCATGGGGCAAGACTTCGTTTGGGTCACGAAATGAGCGGTCTATCCGCCGCATGGCTCGCATCGGAGCGTGCTGGCTTCCCTCGGCCTTTACCAGTGCTGAGCTAAGCGCTGTTGCGGACGCGGGGCAGTAACGTGGGGGAATCCTCGAGTACGCTCCGCTCCGCTTGGGATGAACGTTTAGTCAGGCCAGGTCAGCAACCGCATCAAACGCGCACCGCTTTCCGTCAGGTGCGCCTGCTCGCCGTGACCTCCTACTACGCCGCGCGTGAGTAACGTGTAGTCCACCTCCGATTTCTTGATGTAAGCTAACGACGGTTCGCTCACTCCTTCGTCACGTGCTTCCATGGCTAAAGGAACACCGGAGCGCGCGAAGCTTACTTCCCACGACTTCGCATCCACAGCTACGTTCTTGACCATCCAGGGATACCACTGCGTTAAATCAAAGTGCGGCGAAGCAGGAATTCTCACCCTGTAAAATGTCTCTTCATCGCGCAGGAACTGTCGCACCGTCAGATCGGATTGCCTCTTCCGTCCGAGCAGGAATCGCGCGATATCAATACCGACAAGGTTAATCCCGTTATAGATGCCATTGTGATTGGGATCGTGCGCGAAGTAGTGGTCATGCCAGCCTTCGAAATTGTGGTTGAGCATCAGATTCAGTTCCAGGTGCACGTGCGCGCGTTCTCTGGTTAATCCTTCACCGGTATGTCCCATCCGAGCTATGCGTTCGCCGCGGCGCACACTTACACCTGCGGAGACGCCAATCTCACTCAAGTGTCCATAGAGCGAGTAGTAAGGCGAACCATCCCAAACGTGCTCGATCACAATATACCGTCCGTAGTTCGAGTAGCCTGCTACCGCATTGGCGTGCACGACTTTGCCATCGGCGATAGCTCGCACATCATCGAACGGCTCACCTTTGGCGTCGCGGAGTAGTGGCCGGATATCGATACCTTCATGGAAGCGCGAGTAGATAATGCCCTCGGAAGTCGGTACTGGATTGCGCACAAAACCGTAGCGCCCGCCTTCCCACGGCTTCGATTTCTCACCCTGAAACTCGCGCTCGATGTATTGATAGAACTCAGGTCCGCCGCCGCGAAACAGGGCATCGTTTTCTGTGGGAAGCGTGATTTGGATGGCGTTGCTTTGCCCTCGTGTAATGGCGCAGCCGCACGCCAGCCCGGCGATGACCAGCGCCACGCGCGAGCGCCTCATCGAGCTTTGCGGGCGCCAATGACGGGCCAATCTTTCTCCATCAACTGAATGTCGGCCGCCGCTAATCCGGAAGCGATGTAGAGCTGCCCATCGGAGACTTGGCGATCCACCATTAACTCGCTCACGGCGCGGCCGTTCACCAGCACCAGCAAGGTCGTGCCGCGATGCTCGATGCTTAACGTCTCCAGCGCAAGGCGGCCGTGGTCATTCAACTGAAGCAGCGCGCCGAAGCTGCCATCGCTGGCCTGGTAAGCGCGGAACGCCGCCACGTCGCGCTCAGAGACGGTCGGGATTTTTTCGATGTAAATCGCCTTGCCGCTCACCGGTGTGGTCACGGGAGTGGCGAAAACGCTGCCGTCATTGGCGTTGGCCTGCGCGTGCATGCGCACGGTGCAGTGCTTCGCCTTCGCTGAAACTCCGCTGACGGTGAAAAGTATGAGCAGGAAGGCGAGTGCAAAGGTGCGGATCATGGGATAAAGGTTTGACACCTTTTGCCACGTTTGCTCAAAAACGCCCAGATGAAATTGGCTGCCGCCATCCTCCTGCTCGCTTTCGCTCGTCCGCTACACGCGCAATCGCCGAGCGCGCCGCATACGGTATTCGACCGCATCCTGCATCCCTTCGGCGCCTCGAAGAAACCGCCCAGGTACAACGATCCGCGTCTGCGCGGCCTGCTCCTCGAAATCCAGGTGCCGGTGGAACCGGTGCGTCTCTCGGAAGTGCGCCAGCTTCACGTCAAAGCGATTCTTAGTAACATCGGCGCCGCGCCTGTATCAATCGACTTTCCAACGGCACAGCGGATCGATATTCACCTGCTCAACGCCAACGATGAAATCCTTACGCGTTGGTCGGAGAATCGCGCTTTCGCCGAGGAAATCGGCAACCTGCTCATCAATCCGCGCGAGCAAATCATCTATGATGAAACGATTGCCACGCGCGAGCTACAGTCAGGTCGTGTCTACACGGTGGAGGTATTTTTTCCGAGGTATCCCGAGTTGCGCGCGCGCCAGAAGTTCATGACCGCGCCGTGACAGGAAGTGGTGAATAGTGATTGGTGAGAGGTGAATAGTAGTAGCTCCGCGTCCGATCACCATTCACCAGTCACTATTCACTATTCACCTTCCCTCCCCGCCGACTACCACACCCACCCGCAAGGTCACCGGCTCCAAACTTACACGCCTGCATTGCTGCAACCGTGGATCGATGCAGCGCGCGCGAAAGGTATTAACGACATCGCGTTTACTGACCATGATCGCTACCATGACGGTGTGGACTTTGATGCTCTGGCGCGGCTGCGAGAAAACAATCCTGATGTGAAAATTCGCGCGGGGATCGAGTGGGACAATGATCCGCAGACCAGCGCAGCCGGGCGGAACTGGATCGAGACGCATTGGGAGCAACTCGATTTCGTGCTTGGCTCAGTGCATTACCTAAGTCGCCCCGACCAGATGTTCGACACTGTGCCGGAGGGCGCGGCCCAGTTCGCCGGTCGCGGAACTAACGAGGTCTATGCAGATTACTTTGAGCGCGTTCGTCGCGTAGTAGAGACCGGGGTGGTTGATTGTCTGGCCCATCTCGACCTCGTTAAGATTCACGGTCACCGGCCACGGGGAGAGATCGAGCCGCTGGTAGGCGAACTACTCGATCTCATCCGCGCAGGCAATCTCGCCGTCGAACTCTCCACCGCCGGATGGCGCAAACCAGTGAACGAGCTCTATCCGTCGGACGACATCATCCGATTGGCCAGCGCGCGAGGCATTCCTTTCACCATTGCGTCGGATGCTCATTCGCACGTGCAACTCGGCGACAACTACGAACGGCTGGCGGCGAAATTAGCTGAGCTAAACATCCACGAGATCTGCGCCTTCGAGAAACACGAGCGCGTTGTCCGCCGACTATAGCGCATCGCCTTCCAGTCAATCAGCTAACTGCGGTTCCTGTCATGTCGAGTGAAGCCGAGACATCTCTATTCATTCGGCTCGCCACGAGCTAGAGATCCCTCGACTTCGCTCGGGATCACAGATCTACAACCCCCGTTCGAATGAGATTAGTTACAACCCCAACCCTGGCACTCCCATCGCACCGGTGATCTTCGACATCTCCGACGTCGCGATCGCTTTCCCCTGCTCGATCGCCTCCTTCACTCCACTCAGCACGAGCTCCTCCAAAAACTCCACATCCTCCGGGTCGACGATTTCCTTCGCGATCTT
>QHBL01000074.1:11445-11581 GCA_003244125.1 Chthoniobacterales bacterium | reverse complement strand
CGCGGAAAGACGCAATTGAAGTAGAGGGCACGGTGGTGGAGCTGCTGCCTAATACCATGTTCCGCGTGGAGCTGCCGAATGGACATCGCGTGCTCGCGCACATTTCCGGAAAGATGCGGCTGCACTTCATTCGCAT
>QHBL01000074.1:0-11343 GCA_003244125.1 Chthoniobacterales bacterium | reverse complement strand
ACCATCAGTAAAAAGACTTTGTGAAGCTTGCAAAATTGTGAAGCGCAAGAATGTGGTGCGCGTCGTTTGCAAGAACCCGCGGCACAAGCAGAGACAGGGATAAGGCTGTTAATGGTTATTCGTTATTAGTTAATAGGTATGCCTAGATTACTTGGAGTGGAGATTCCGGCGGAGAAACGCATCGAAGCGTCGCTCACTTACATCTATGGAATCGGGCTGACGACGGCGAAACGGATTTTGGAGCAGGCAAATATTGATCCTAATATGCGTGCGAAGAATCTCACGCCGCAGCAGTTGAACGAAATTATCCAGACGATCACGAACAACAAGATAGCGATCGAAGGCGATTTGCGGCGCGAGGTGCAGGGAAACTTGAAGCGATTGCAGGCGATCAATTCTTATCGTGGAGTGCGGCACCGGCGCGGCTTACCGGTGCGCGGTCAGCGTACAAGCACGAATGCGCGCACCCGCAAAGGCCCACGCAAGACGGTCGGTGTCATTCGCAATAAAGACGCGAAAGCGGGCAAGGTTTAACAATGGCTGAACCGAAGAACGAGACGACGAAGACTGAGGCGCCTAAAACGGAGGTGAGCAAGACCGACGCGGGCACACCCCCTCCTGGCGCTGAGGCGGGAGGGCAGGTGCAAGCCGAGCCGAAGAAGAAAACGGCAGCGCCCAAAGCACAGAAACAGCCCGCTCCCGCTGCGGCGCCACCGGCTGAGAATCTTTCGCTCAATCCAGACGCGGTCGAGCAACCCAAGATCGTTAAAGCGAAAGGGAGCAAGAACGTTCACAATGGGATCGCCCACGTCCTCGCCACCTTCAACAATACCATCGTGACCATCACCGACATGAAGGGCAACGTCATCGGCTGGTCGAGCGCGGGTAAAGTGGGATTTAAAGGTTCACGCAAAAGCACCGCTTACGCAGCTCAGATGGTGGCGCAGGATGCCTCGCGCCAGGCCATGGGCCACGGACTCAAAGAAGTGGAAGTGTTGGTAAGAGGTCCGGGCGCGGGACGCGAATCAGCCGTGCGCGCGCTGCAAGCTATCGGCCTCGAGTTGACCGTCATCCGCGACGTCACGCCCGTCCCGCACAACGGCTGCCGCCCACCGAAACAGCGCCGCGTTTAGCCATTCACGACTTACTAGTCACCATTCACCTTTTCTCAATGGGCAGATACACCGGACCGAAAACGAAAGTCAGCCGCCGCTATGGCGTACCGCTCTTTGGGCCAGCCAAAGCGCTCGAGCGAAAAAATTATCCGCCCGGAATGCACGGCCCGAAAGGCTCGCGCCGCAAGCAATCCGATTACGCCATCGCGCTCGGCGAAAAGCAGAAACTGCGCTATCAGTACGGCCTGCTTGAGCGGCAATTCCGGCGCATTTTCGAGAGCGCGTTGCGCAAACGCGGCGTCACCGGCGAGACCCTTTTGCAACTGCTCGAAACGCGGCTCGATAACGTCGTCTTCCGTCTCGGCCTGGCCAACAGCCGCAGCGCCGCGCGCCAATTTGTTTCACACGGACACGTAATGGTAAATGGGCGGACGGTGAACATTTCATCTTACAACGTGAAAGCGGGCGACGAAATCTCGGTGAAGGAGAAACCCAAATCGCGCCAGCTTGCCTTGCGCAACCTGGAGCTGACGCAGATTTCACCGGTGCCCGATTGGCTGACTGTTGATCGTGACACCGTTAAAGGCCGCGTCGCGCGCATTCCTTCGCGAGAAGAGATTCAACCGATGGTGAACGAGCAGCTCATCGTCGAGTTGTACTCGCGCTAATTCGCGCCGAAGCCGCCGTCCCTCCCCCGGCGGCAGAAATGTGATGGTTCTCTGGCCTGTTTAGTTGCAGCCACGCCTCTGCCGGCGAGACCTACGGCAGCTACAACGCGATAGTTATGGCAGCCGCCTTTCCAGGACCGCGAGTGCCTTTTCGTAGCTGTGGCGCGAAAGGTAATGCGCCAGCTGCGCGTTGATCGGGCGGGGTAACGAGCGAGCGAGCGAATCGATGCGCGCTGAAATTTCGCGCAAACGTTGCATGTGCGCGTCAGGATCCCGGCGGCTGTTCCCATCCGCGATAATCCGGAGCCTTTCGCGGAGAGCTTCAGCCAGCTCGCGTTCGGTTGCCGTTTTCACACCAACACTTGAAACGCGCCGCACTCTGGCGCAAGCGTGTCTGATGCCTGAGCGGGACATTATTCGCATCCTTGTTGTTGATGACGATATCACGCTGGCGCGAATGATTCGCGAAGGTCTTACCAGCGATTTCCAGTGCGAAGTCGATGCCACTCCGAGTGCCGAGTACGGCTTCGAGCTGGCGCTGAAGAAACGATACCGGCTTTTCATCTTCGATTTTTCCATGCCGATGATCGACGGCGCGATGTTGTTTACGCTCATCGGCAAGGTGTACAACCATGTCAGTCCCCCGCTGGTGGTTCCACCGCTGATCCTGATCTCGGGCCGCGGCGATGACGCGCGCGCGCAGGAGCTGATGAAAGAACCTGGTGTGCGCGCGTTCCTCCCGAAACCTTTCGCGATGGAGCGGCTGCTGCAAAAGGTACGTGAACTGTTGCCAACGATCGCGACTATCGCCGGGTAACGCACGCGTCCGCTGCGCTTTACCGGGAGGTCTGCTCCGCGAGTAGCTGTCGGCGCGCCTCGAGCCAATCCGATTCAGAATCGCCAGGGGCCGAACGCCGCAGCCGTTCCTCCGCGATGAAGTACGCGCGCAACCGGATCGCCTCGTCGCTGATTTCCACGGGCGCCGTATCAGTGCTCGTCTGGCTTGCTGCCGCCGCAGCTCGTTTCCTGCGACGTGGCGCCCGCTTTTTCTTTGGGGCTGCTTCCGCGGGAACATCGCCGGCGGTGGACGCAGCTGAAACTCCGGGCGCGGCGGCGCCATTCGTTTGCCCGTTTTCGCTTTCTGGAGCTTTGCGTTTGCGTGGCATTTAAGCACTACCGCATACGCGGCACTCTGCGCTTCGCAAGCGCTTTCAGTGTGGCGCGCGCGAAAGCATTCGTTAGCATCCGGCATGCGCCACTTTCTCTTTCGCTGGGTCATCACGACCATCGCGGTCATGGTCGCGGCCTGGCTTTTGCAACCCGCGATCCGCTACGATTCGCCGACCGCGTTGATCTTTGCGGCGCTTTTGCTTGGCGTCCTTAATGCATTCCTTCGACCCGTGCTGCTGATTCTGAGCGCTCCTCTGATCCTCCTCACACTCGGCCTCTTCATCTTCGTCGTGAACGGTTTTATGCTCTGGGTCGTTCCGGGAATCATCGCCGGTTTTCACGTGGACGGATTCGGCGCGGCGTTGCTCGGCGCGGTCATCATCAGCATCGTGAGCTGGTTGCTGAGCGCATTTTTCCGCGGCAGCGATGGACGCGTGCACGTCCTCACGCATCACACCCAAGTCAAACGCGTGCGCGGCCGCGTCATCGAGCCGGAGGAAGGCCGATGACGTACTGCCTGGGTATGCTTTGCCACAGCGGCGCGGTCTTTCTCTCCGATTCGCGCACCAGCGCCGGCATGGACAACATCACCATGCGCAGCAAAATGCGAATTTACGAAAAATCGGGCGAACGCGTCATCTGCATCATGAGCTCGGGCAACCTTTCGCTCACTCAGGCAACGATCGCGCTCATCGATGACGACCTGCTGCTGGCCAACAACGAGCCGAAGCGGCAAACCATGCTGACCGCGCACACGCTTTACGAAACAGTCCGCTACGTCGGCAGCAAAGTGCGTGAGGTGGAGAAACGCGATCGTGCGGCGCTCGAAGCTGACGGATTCGATTTTAACATCAACCTCATCATCGGCGGACAAATCGCCGGCTTCGCGCCGGAGATTCACCTCATCTATCCGCAGGGGAACAGCATCCACGCCACTCGCGATTCGCCTTTTCTACAGATCGGCGAAACCAAATACGGCAAGCCCATTCTCGACCGCGGCTTTTCCTACGACACGTCGCTGAGCGATGCGGTGAAGTTCGGCATTATCTCACTCGATGCGACGATGAAGAGCAACGTCGCGGTCGGGCCGCCCATCGACGTGTTCTGTTACGAAGTTGATTCGCTGGTGGCGAACCAACGCGCGCGGCTGGATGAAGACGATCCTTATCTTCAGGAGATCGGGCGCAAATGGCAGAATGGAATTGTGAAACTGGTGAACGAAATGCCCGCGCCCGACTTCGACAAGCCGTCGCTCGGTTTCGCGACCGCTGCCTGAGCCGATGCGGTGCCGCTGAGCTTTTCCTCAACCATCCACGGCACGTAATCCGCTCCCGTTGATTTGCGGCTCTTGCCGCTCTTAATTCCCAGCTTCTCCCGGCCATGCCGACCTTTCATAGCTACAACGTCGTTCCCACCCTGCCTGCCGCCCTCGAGCCTCTGCGCGAGATGAGTTTCAACGTCTGGTGGACGTGGGAACCCTCCGCGCGCCGGCTCTTCCGTCACCTCGACGTCGACTTGTGGAACCGCACCAATCACAACCCCGTGCGTATGCTCCAGCTTTCCCGCCAGGCGCGCATCGAGGAGCTCGCCACCGACAAGTCATTCCTGCGCGAGCTCAAGCAGGTGCACGATGCGTTTACGAACTATCTCGAGCGCAAGGATACCTACGGGAAGACAGGCCCCGGTGCGCAATTGCAAAACGCCATCGCTTATTTTTCGGCCGAGTTCGGTTTTCATGAATCTATTCCGAACTACTCCGGCGGCCTTGGTATTCTTTCCGGCGATCATTGTAAGTCGGCGAGCGATCTGGATCTGAACTTCGTGGCCATTGGTTTGCTTTATCGGCACGGTTACTTCCGTCAGGAGATCGACAAGGACGGAGTGCAGCATGCCATCAGCCTCAACCAGAACTTTCATCATCTACCTATCCGCGATGTGCGTCAGGATAATAAGGCCGTTCTTATCTCGGTGCGCATTCTCGATCGCGAAGTCTTCGCCAAAATCTGGCAGCTGCGCGTCGGCCGCGTGAACCTTTACTTACTTGATACCGACGTGGCCGAGAACAGCGCGGAGGATCGGCTTATCACCGCCGAACTTTACGGCGGCGACCTTGAGATGCGGATGCGCCAGGAAATCGTGCTCGGCATCGGTGGAGTCCAGGCGTTGCGTGCGCTCGGGGTTGAGCCGGATGTCTTTCACATGAACGAAGGCCACTCGGCTTTTCTCGCGCTGGAGCGGATTCGCCGCTTCATCCTGGAAAAGAAGCTCGACTTCTACGGCGCGCTCCAGCTCGCCGCTGCCGCCAACGTTTTCACCACTCACACGCCGGTTCCTGCCGGCAACGATTCCTTCCCGCGCGAGATGATGCGTAAGTACTTCGCTGATTTCGCGGCGGAAGTAGGTTTGCCCTTCGATGAGTTCTTTTCCTTCGGCCAGACCCGGCTTAATCAGTCCGACCCATTTAGCATGACTATTCTCGCGCTCCGCATGAGCCGGCATTCCAACGGCGTGAGTAAATTGCACGGCGAAGTCAGCCGCGGTCTGTGGAAGGATGTGTGGACCGGCGTGCCGGAGCACGAAGTGCCGATCACACACGTGACTAACGGCATTCACACCAAGACCTGGATGGCGCCCGAGTTCTCCGCTCTTTACGATAAGTATCTCGGTCACTGGGAAGAGAAACTTACCGATGAAGACTTCTGGCGCCGCGTCATCGACATCCCAGACACAGTATTATGGGACACGCATCAGAAGCTAAAGGCCCGCCTGGTGCAGTTCGTGCGGGAACGGGTCCGCGCCCAACGCGAGCGGATCGGCGAATCACCGCAATCCATCCGCGATGCCAATCGCCTGCTCGATCCCGAGATTCTGACCATCGGGTTCGCTCGCCGCTTCGCTACTTACAAACGTGGTGCGCTCCTCTTTAGCGACAAGGAGCGCCTTCAGCGTCTACTTAACGACAGCACGCGCCCCGTGCAGTTCATCTTCGCCGGTAAGTCGCATCCGCGTGATGAAGGAGGCAAAGCGCTCATCCAGGAAGTCTATAAGTTCTCCCGGGAAGCTGATTTGGAAAACCGGATCGTTTTTGTCGAAGACTACGATACCTACATCGCCCGCCGTCTTGTCCAGGGCGTGGATCTCTGGCTAAACAACCCGCTGCGTCCGCTCGAAGCCAGCGGCACCAGCGGGATGAAAGCTCCGCCCAACGGCGGCCTCAATCTCAGCGTGCTGGATGGCTGGTGGTGCGAAAGCTTCAACGGCAACAATGGCTGGGCGATTGGTTCTGAGATTAATGACGGCACTGTCGACTTCCAGAGCGAAGTAGATGCTTCCAGTTTGTATCAACTACTCGAGAATCAGATCGTCCCACTCTACTACGCCAAGCCCGATGGCAAACTACCGCTGGCCTGGCTCCAGCTCATGCGCGAATCCATCCGCAGCGTCACCCCTGTCTTTAACACTCACCGCATGGTTAAGGAATACACCGAACGCCTTTACCTTCCCGCAGCCAGCGCCCATCGCGGTCTTTCTCAGGATCATTGCGCGGCTGCTTCCGAGCTAAGTCAGTGGAAAACACAAATGCGCCAAGACTGGCCGCAGGTGCGCATAGAACAAGTGCAGGTAGCTAACGCGGACCGGCAAAATATACCAGTCGGTGAAGCTCTGGAGCTAAGCGCTCGAGTTCATCTTGGCGCCGTTAACCCGGAACATATTCGGGTGGAAGCTTATCACGGTGAGATCGAGAACGGCGGCATTAAAGCTCCAGCCATTACTTCCCTCACTCAGGCGAATCAAAACGGCGACGGCAGCTACATTTACCGCGGCTCAGTTCCGGCTAGCGAATCCGGTGCTTACGGTTTCAGTGTGCGCGTCATTCCCACTCACCCGCATTTGCAACAAGACCACGAGCTGCGTTTGATTACCTGGTCGTGACGGGGTCTGCGCTTGCACTCGCAGTTTTGAAAAGAGCGAGTAGCTTTCGCGCCAATGTTTCAGCGGCGTTCAGTTAAACACGCGCATCTTTTGCTCCGTCATGCGGAGAAGGTGCGGCGTTACCGGCGCGATGTCATGAGCGAGCAGGCCCTGGTCGATCTCGACCGGCACATCACAGAGCTAAAAGCGGCGGCGCGAGCGCGGAATGACTCCGCCATACGAGAGAAGTCCGAGCAGCTGGAGCAGATGATCGGGCATCAGGCGGCGGGACATTGGGAGGCGGGTTGGCGCGAAAACACGGAGGTGATCCTCGTCGCCATCGTGGTCGCCGTCGCAGTGCGATCTTATTTTATCCAACCATTCAAGATTCCCACCGGCTCGATGCAGCCGACGTTGAATGGAATTATCGGGCACCCGCAGATGAAGCCGGCGCCGAACATTCTGCAGCAGGTAGCGGAGTTTTTTATTCTCGGCCGCGACTATATCAATGTTGTCTCTCAAGTAGATGACACGGTCGATCACGTTGAACCGCGCAAATTTCTTTTCTTTTTCACCTGGTCACGCCTGATCTGCCACCATCAGCAAATTTCAATCTATTGCCCGCCCGACACTTTGATGAACGATTTCAAGGTCACGCCAGGCGCTTCATACAAGAAAGGTGCGGTGATCGCACGCGGCGCGGTCGACACCGGCGACCAGGTCTTTGTCGATAAGTTCAGCTATAACTTCATCAAGCCACATCGCGGCGATGTTTTTGTCTTTCGCACCAATCACATCTTCATGATCCGCGAGGACCCCGAGACCGGCGCGCCCTATTACATCAAACGCCTGGCTGGAGTACCCGGCGACACGCTCCGCATTAGCCCGCCGTTGTTATATGTGAATGGCGAGCCGCCGAAGCGTTTCGGCTTTCAGCGGGTAATGGAGGCGAAAGCACCCTATCGCGGCTATTCACTTGGGGGCGCGAATCTGGCCAATCCGCACCAGACCTTCACCGTGCCTGCGCACGCCTACTTCGCGATGGGCGATAATTCCTACTTCAGCTTCGACAGCCGCTATTGGGGGCCGGTGCCGGAGGAGAATTTGGTCGGGCGAGGGTTGATGGTTTACTGGCCGTTCAATCGGCATTGGGGACTTATACGTTAGTGAACGGTGAATAGTGACTGGTGAATGGTGGCCGGCTGTTTCCATTACTAGTCACTGATCACTATTCACGAATGCTTGGCCTCATCGCACCGGCGCGCCTTTACCCGCTCCTCGGCCTTATCGCCGGCTACGCTTTGGTCATGCTGGCGAACCCGGTGCGGCTGGCATTGCGCGATGGCTTTCGTTGCATCGCGCGTTATGAGCGCGTCTGGCTCACGTTCGCCCTGCTTGGCTTCGCCTATTTCGTTTTTCAATTCGCCACTTTCACTCCGCTGAGCAGCATTTCCGAAATCGATCTGCGGCAGATCGCTTCCATTGCGCAGTGGAATTGGCCGCAGCTCTCGGAAGTATGGCGCGAGGCGCCGCTGCCCGCGCTGGAAGGCGTCGCCGGCATTTTCGACAATGCCACCACGACATATCCGCTCGCCGTTCTCGCCGCCATCTTGCTGCTGCTGAACTGGCGAGGTTTGCATGGCACGCTCTGGCGCGCGCTGCGCAAGCTATACAAAGGTTGGAGCATCCCGATCTACGCCGTTTTACTCGCCAGCGTTCTCGCCGCTCTCGGCAAGCCGCTTCTCTATTGGAAGCTGCCGGCCTGGAACAATGAAATCTCCACCGCTCATCTGCTCAAGATGTCAGCCGCGGTCGATGCCATCGCGTTCATCTTCGAGTATTTGGTCGGCGTTTACATCCAGGTTTATCTCATTACGGTGTGCCTGGCTTGGATCAAAGGGCTGAGCTTCGGCGAAAGCGCTCTTTTCGCCTTTGCCGTTCGGCGATTCAGTTACGTTCTGGAATGGGCTGGCATTGTCGTGCTGGTGAGTTTCCTCGTAGTGCGGCTGCCGTTGCTGCTGGCTTATTTCATAAACATTCCCGACGTGCTCGACTACCTGCCGCTGCAACGCGCGGTTATGAGCCTCTTCATCCTGCTCTTTTGCTCGGTGCAGATTTCTCTCGTGCTGCACAATGAAAGTCTGCGAGAGGCGCTGCGGGCCCATTGGCAATTGCTGCGGCGCGATACGCGTCGCGTCGCCTGGTTCCTTCTCATCGGCGCGCTGAATTTCTTTCTCATTCTCGCGCTCGATGCCTTTGTGCGCGCTGCCGTCGCCGACCGCGCGTTCGCCATGATAGTGTGGCGAACGGTTTTCGTTTTCCTTCGCGCGCTCGTCACCGGCTGGCTGCTGGCGTCGTGGGTGGTGCTGTTCCGCCAATGCGAAACGGGACGGATCAATCAGGAAAACTGGATTCGGTATTGAAGTGGATTGCATGAAAACCTCTGATTCCGCCGCTTCGATTACGCGCGCGAGCAAATCAAATCTTGCGCTCGCGTTTGTGGCGATGCGAGGACAGCGCCGGCGCGATATCACGACGTTCTACGCTTTTTGCCGCGTCATCGACGACATCGTTGATGATGTCGCTCGCGATCGCGAAACCAAACGACACGAACTCGCGCAGTGGCGACGCAGCATGCGGGAGCCGTTCGCGGGCGAACCTGTCCTGGCGAGAGCGGTGCGTGAATTAATCACGCGCTATGGCATCACGCCGGAGATGCTGGAGGAAATCATCGCGGGCGTGGAGATGGACATCGATATCAAGCGTTACGCGACGTTCGATGAGTTGCGCGTGTACTGCTACTGCGTCGCGAGCGCGGTCGGTCTCGTCAGCATCGAGATTTTCGGCTACCGCGATCCGCGATGTCGCGAATACGCCATCTCGCTCGGTCTGGCTCTGCAACTGACGAACATCATTCGTGACGTGGCGCGCGATCTCGCCGCCGATCGCATTTACTTGCCCGCAGAAGATCTGGCGCGCTTTCATTATGGCGAAGCCGATCTGAGCCAACGCGTTTACGATTCACGATTTCTGGAGTTGATGGATTTCGAAGCGGCGCGCGCAGATGCTTTTTATGCCGAGGCCGCGCGGTTTCTCCCGGCTGCAGACCGTAGAGCGATGCTGCCGGCGGAAATTATGCGGTCGGTTTATCAAGGTTTGCTCGAGCGCATGCGGCGCGATCGTTTTCGTCAATTCGAAAAAGATTATCGGCTCGGCAAAGTTGAAAAGTTTTCCCGCACCACCGCGGCGCTCCTGAGGTTTATTTGAATGGGAGCCGCTGCGCGTGCGTCAGACGTTCACGTTCCGAACTAAGAGAAACATTTCATCATGAATACCAACCGATCATTCCTGCTCACTGGCTTTGCCACTCTGCTCACAGCCCTCGCATTGAATTCCTGCGATTCGCCCACTGGCGCCGGTGCGGGATACGGAGCGGCGGCAGGCGCGATCATTGGCGGGGCGGCGACTGGCCATGTTCGCGGCGCGGCCATAGGCGCCGCTTCCGGCGCGGCAGCTGGAGCATTGATTGGGCACGCGATTCAGGAAGACCAGGCGTATTCTTACGGCCCGCCGCCTCGTGGGGGATATCCGTGGGCGCAGCGCAGCGGCACGCCTGGTTTGGTCATCAGCCCATACCCTCCGAATCGTCTGGTTGATGTGCGCGGCATTCCGCATGGAGCGCTGGTGCGTGATCCTTCGACGGGCGGCGTGTTCCGCCGGCCGTAGCTGTCGTCACGGTTTTTTGCGCAACGAATCGACGATGCGCTGTACGCGTTCATCCATTTTGAGCAGCTCGGGCCACGGGCGGTGATAATTTTCGCCTGGCAACTTCCGCGTCGCATCGATGCCCATGTGCGAGCCGATGTTTTGCTCGCTCGGCGCGTGATCGAGTGAATCGCTGGGATTGCGAATAACCGTGCTGTCACGCGCCGGGTCGGTATTGGCACAAAGGCGGAAGAGCACTTCGCTGGTGTTGTGCACGTCGCAATCTTCATCCACCACCACGATGTATTTGCTGAACATCATCTGCCCCATGCCCCACAGGCCGTGCATGATCTTAAAGGCCTGATACGGGTATTGCTTGCGAATGCTGACAAAAACGAGGTTGTGAAAAACACCTTCCGGCGGCAACGCCATATCGACTAACTCCGGGAAGTTCATTTTGAAGACGGGCAGGAAAATGCGCACGCTCGCGTCGCCCATGTAGAAATCTTCCATCGGCGGAATGCCAACGATGGTCGCGGGATAAACGGCATCGCGTCGATGCGTAATCGCAGTCAGATGAAAAACCGGATAATCTTCCACCGCGGTGTAGAAACCGGTGTGATCGCCGAATGGTCCTTCCGGTTTGGTCTCGTTAGGCTGAACGTAACCTTCGAGGACGAAATCAACATCGCTCGGAACTTCGAGGTCGATCGTTTTGCATTTCACAAGATCGACCGATTTCTTGCGGATAAAACCGGCGAACAAAATTTCGT
>QHBL01000111.1 GCA_003244125.1 Chthoniobacterales bacterium | reverse complement strand
GTGCAATGCCAGCGGCACGTTGCCAATGGCATGGGCGAGGTCGATGCCTGCGAAGATGCCGCGGCGCCGCGCCACTTTGGTAATTCCCTCGAGATGGAATAGCTGGCCGGTGAAGAAGTTGACCGCGCCAAGAACCATCAGTGCGATCTCATGCTTGTCCATCGCCTTCTCGAAAGCTTCTTCTCGCACATTAAACTCGCCATCACGCGGGCTAACCAAGACGAGGGCTTCCTTCGGGTCGAAGCCGTGGTGCGCGATCTGAGTCTTAATCGCGTAGGTGTCGGAAGGGAATGCCGGCTCTTCCATCAGAATCTTAAATCGGGAAGTCGTCGGCCGATAGAAAGTCGCGAGCATGAGGTGAAGGTTCACCGTGAGACTGTTCATGCACACGACCTCGTGCGGATGGGCGCCCGCCAGGCGCGCGACAGGCTCGCGCACCGTCTCGTGATAGTTATACCATGGCGCGTCAGCTGAGTGATGCGCGTCGACTCCGCGCGCGGCCCATTCATTGAGCTCGTGATCGACAATGTGCCGTGCCGCCTTCGGCATTAAGCCAAGCGAATTCCCAGCAAAGTAGATAAGTGGTTTACCATCGTCTCCGAGCGGGAGATGAAACCGGTCGCGAAAGCGACGTAGCGGATCTTCGTCGTCAAGCTGTCGCGCGAATCCTTCAGCGGCGGAAAACGTCATGGTCGAAGCGAAGGTCGGATGGCTGGCAACTATAATGCAAAAGCGTTTTTAATTAAGTAGGCAACTGCATGAACTCTATGACCGTGTCGTCCGGGTCGCGCACATAGATCACGCGCCTACCTGCATTGGGACCGGAAGTCAGCGTCTGCGGCTTGCCCGATGCATAACCACCGGTCGCTGCGATCCGCTCGAGCACAGCATCAAGATCAGTCACCGTGAATGCGACGTGCATGGAACCGACATCGCAGGGCCGTGGACGCAGGCGTTGTCTCTCAGGCGGCGCGAGATACTCGAGCAGTTCGATTTTGTGCCCGTAACCCTTGAGCACAGCCAGCAGGATTTCAGCCCCCGGCACGCCCGTCACCTCACTTGCCAGCTCGCCGGCGTGATGAGCGCGATGTGACAGCTCAAAGCCGAGAACGTCACGCCAGAAGCGCAGGGAGCTTTCGAGGTTCGCAACTGTGATACCGGTGTGATCAGCCGCAATGATCTCAAACGCCACGCTACTCATCTCATGCTGAACAAGATTCACCCAAGATAAATCCTGAAAATCTGTTAATCCTACCTAGTTCCAACTGCTGCGATGACCTTAAGCTCGATAGCTATCGGTGTGGGGAGCGCTGTGACTCCGATGGTGGTGCGCGTCGGGTTCGGTTTGTTTTCACCAGCGAAGTAGTCCGCATAAATCTTATTGTATATTGCAAAGTCGTTCTTCATGTCGGTGAGAAAGACGGTGACATCGACGATGTCGTTCCAGTTTGCGCCGGCGTCTTCCAGCACGAGGCGCACATTTTCAAATACGGCATGACATTGCGCCGCGATATCGTGATTCACGACAGCCCCGGCGGAATCGAGAGTGACACCGGGAATCTCCTTACTGCCACGCACGCGCGGGCCGATGCCTGATAAGAAGAGGGAGTTGCCCACGCGCCTGGCGTGCGGAAAAGCGCCAACTGGTTCAGCTGCGCGCGAGCTGGCGAAGGTTTGGTTCACTTTGCCATCAATGCTGACCTGCCAATTGCACATCGAACCGCTTGGCTGAGCGCGCGCGTGCTTTCGAAGCTTCGACGTCGCGACCTCGCGCTGGTGCAGTTGTCACGAGCGACTCGAGCAACTCCTGAGCGGCCGCAGTGACTTTATCAACAGCGCGGTGGAATACTTCTTCGTTTGTGTGCGATGGCTTGTTGAAGCCGCTCAGCTTGCGCACGAATTGCAAAGAAGAAGCGCGCACCTCCTTTTCTGTCGCCGGCGGGGTGAAATTGTGAAGTGTCTTAATGTTTCGGCACATAGTTGGGTGTCTGGTTATGTTCGGGCTTAACCTCCGGCAATCGCACCGACAATAAAGAGCGGCTCCGCGCCTTTGGCGACAGCGTGGGGCAGGGGAGCATCCATGGGTTGGTGTGAAATGTCCTCGCCGCAGGCAAAGAACCGCACGAGGGCCCGGCGTTTGAGCGTGTCGTGCTCGCGAATTGTTCCGCGCAGAACCGGATATTGCTGCTCGAGAGCATCGAGAACCGAGCTCATCGTCACTGAGCTAACGACGTTTAGTTGCACCTCGTTAGAAGCCTGCGCCAGTGTCCGCAGATGCTGCGGTAAGACCATCCGAATCATGGCAACGTTTGCACTTCTACGGACAAGACCGCCGGGAGATCGCGCACGATCGGATTCCAGGAATCACCGTCATTAGCTGAGGCATAGACCTGGCCGCCGGTGGTGCCGAAGTAGATACCGCACGGGTCGAGTGAATCGACGCACATCGCGTCGCGCAGAACGTTCACGTAACAGTCACGCTGCGGCAGACCGCGAGTGAGTTCCTCCCATTCGTTACCACCGGTGCGACTGCGATAGACTCGCAGTCTTCCATCGGGTGGGAAATGCTCGGAGTCGCTCTTGATCGGCACAACGTAAATCGTTTCGGGATCGTGCGCGTGCACGTCAATGGGAAAACCGAAGTCACTCGGTAAATTGCCACTGACTTCGCGCCATGAATCGCCGGCGTCATCGCTCCGCATCACGTCCCAATGCTT
>QHBL01000237.1 GCA_003244125.1 Chthoniobacterales bacterium | reverse complement strand
TTCGCTTTTTGGAATTCCTTTACGGCCTGTCCCATACCGCGCGCCAGCTCGGGCAACTTCTTCGCGCCGAACAACACGAGAACGATCAGCAGAATGACGATTAAATCCGGCCCAGCCAGATTCATGAAGCTCGCGAGCAAGCTCATAGGTTAGCCAACATCGGGCCTCGCGAGAAAGTTGCAAGAGTAATTCGGTCACTCCGTCCTCCCGTCTGGCGAAGCCGCGCCGATGTTGTAGCTGCCGCCGTCCTCGGCGGCAGAACGCGTTGTGGTCCTCTGGGGCTAGGCGATTCCGGTGGCTGCGCTCCTGCCGCTGAAGACAGCGGCAGCTACAACATGCGTCGTTCGCGCGGACGTAACGCGGGTGCGGCCGCCGAAGCCGTCGAGCCTGAGACCCCGGAACTTCATCTGGCGCTTCCGCTTTAAGATTGACTTCTCTCAACCCGACCCAGTACAAGCAGCAATGCTTTTGCGCGTCTGCGCTGTCGCGCTTTTCGGGTTAGTCGCGGTTCGCAGCGATGGCCAGACTCTTTGGCGCCAATACGGCTTCGATGTCGCCCACACCAGCAACAACACCTCCGAAACCATTCTCAGCGTCTCCAACGTCGGGCGGCTCGCGTTCTTCTGGGCAAGCGACACGTTTAAAGCGCAACCGTCCGCGCCGGTATTCGGGCAAAGCTTTGTCTTCGTCGCGAGCGACGGACGCGTGCGCGCGCTCGACCAGCAAACTGGCGCCCGGCATTGGCTGCGGCTTTCTTGTTCCGGCGAGGGAACGCAACAGCCGGCCCTTGGGCGCGGGCTGCTACTCGTGGGCGACGGCGGCGGCGACCTTGCCGCCTACGATCCGGCGACGGGGAGGCAGGTTTGGTGCGATGACGAGAGCGGCTCGATCACCTCCGCGCCCGCAGTTAACGACGACACTGTTTACATCACGAATGGCGGCGATGCCGTCGCGGTGGATCAGCGCAGCGGGATCCGCCGCTGGACATTTACACCGGCGGACTTCAGCCCATTAACGCAAACTCCGGCCATCGCCAGCGGCGTGGTTTATGTCACGGGCGGTAATTCCGTCTTTGCGCTGGAGCAAGCGAGCGGGCGCAAAATCTGGCGTCACAATCTCGGCCAGCAATACAATCTCACTGCGGCCTCGGTCGCGAACGGCACGGTTTACGTCGGCGGCACTGCACTCTATGCCCTGAGCGCGGCCGACGGCCATCTTGTCTGGAAGAGCGAGCTGGTCGGGGTCAATGTCACCACTCCTGCCGTCGCCAATGGCAGAGTCTTCGTTAATTCCGAGGACCCGCACTTCGGCTTGCACGCGTTCGACGCGAGCACCGGCGGGCTTTTGTGGGCGAATGGAGGAGATGAATCCGAAGCCACCGTCACCGTGGCAAACGGTGTCATTTACGAAATCGCCGAGTCCGGCGAGCTGCAAATGTTTGATGCCCGCAACGGGAAACTTCTCGCTTCTGTCGCTGATCCCGACGGCAAACCATTCTCGAATCAATTTGGTTCGCAGCCAGTCGTCGCGAACGGTGTGGTCTACGTCGCCACCGGCGATTACGCCTCACCAAATCGGATCGACGCCTTTCGTCTCGGGCCGTAGATCAGGCGCGTCCGTCGGCGGGCCAAGTCGGCAGTAAAACGTCCGCGCCTTGTTTGCGGGTCGTTAGCTTAGCGCGCCACAAGGCAGGCTGCCTGAGTTACACGTCGTAGTAGAGCGCGAACTCGTACGGATGCGGTCGCAGCCTCAGCGAGTCGTATTCCTTCTGCTTCATCTCGAGCCAGTTCGCGACGAAGTCAGCGGTGAAGACATCGCCTTTCAGCAGGAAGGCGTGATCGGCCTCGAGCGCCGCGACCGCGCCGCCCAGCGAATCGGGCACGCTTGGCACATTGGCGAGCTCTTCCGGAGGCAAATCGTAGAGGTTCTTGTCCAGGGGATCGCCGGGATCGATCCGGCTCTGGATTCCATCGAGTCCGGCGAGCAGGAGCGCGGCAAATGCGATGTAAGGATTGGCGGCGGAATCGGGCGTGCGAAATTCCACGCGCTTCGATTTGGGATTCGCTGAGTACGTCGGGATGCGCACTGAAGCGGAGCGATTGCGTGCGGAGTAGGCGAGGTTCACCGGCGCTTCGAATCCCGGCACGAGCCGCTTGTAACTGTTCGTCGTCGGATTGGTGATGCAGGTGAGCGCCGGCGCGTGTTTCAAAATTCCGCCGATGAAAAAGAGCGCGGTATCGCTCAGCCCAGCGTAACCATTGCCAGCGAAAAGCGGCTTGTCGCCATTCCAAAGCGACATGTGCGTGTGCATGCCGGAGCCGTTGTCGCCGAAGAGCGGCTTGGGCATGAAGGTGACGGTTTTGTTGTGCCGTTTGGCCACGTTGCGCACGATGTATTTGTAATACTGCATGTGGTCGGCCATCTCTTTCATCGGCGCGAAACGAATGTCGATCTCGGCCTGGCCCGCGGTCGCGACTTCGTGGTGCTGTCGCTCAATGGGAATCCCCGCGCGCTCGAGCTCGAGGCACATTTCGTTGCGGATGTCCTGCAATGTGTCCGCCGGCGCGACCGGGAAGTAGCCTTCTTTCGCGCGGATTTTGTAGCCGAGATTTGGGAACTCTTCGCGCGCTGTGTTCCAATGTCCTTCCGCGCTTTCCACCCGATGGTACGAACCGTTTCCTTCGTAAGAAAAACGCACGTCATCGAAAATGAAGAACTCCGCTTCGGGTCCGAAGTACGCCGTATCGGCAATGCCGGTGCTCTTCAGGTAAGCATCAGCTTTTTCCACGATGCCGCGCGGATCACGATCGTACGGCTCACGCGTGATTGGATCTACGATGGTGCAGATTAATGAAAGCGTCGGCTCGGCATTGAATGGATCAATCCAGGCCGTCGCCGGATCAGGAATGACGAGCATGTCCGAAGCGTTGATCGCTTTCCAACCGCGAATGCTCGAGCCATCGAAGCCGAGGCCTTCGGAGAAAATGTCCTCATTATATTCCGTGAGCGTGGTCGTGAAATGCTGCCACGAGCCGGGCAGATCAGTGAACTTGAAGTCCACGAGTTTGACCTCGCGGTCTTTGATAAGTTTTGAAACGTCGGACGCCGATTGTCGTTTAGCGGTCATGTGCATGGGCGAAATGGTTGAGAGGTTGAGGAGTTGAGAGCTTGAGAGGAATCACCGGGCGAAGTTGAACGGTTGAAACGTTAGAAAAGGTGCCGCTCAGGGCTCCTCTCAACCTCTCAACCATTCAACCTGTCAACTAAACTGCCTTCTCCCCAATCTCCTCCGTCCGGATCCGCACCGCATGTTCCACCGGGACCACGAACACTTTGCCGTCGCCGATCTTCCCCGTCTTCGCGGCGCCGACAACAACGCCCACGGCCTTCTCCACCATGTCATCGGCGAGCACGATTTCCACCTTCACTTTGGGCAAAAAATCGACGGTGTATTCGCTGCCGCGGTAAATTTCCGTGTGACCTTTCTGTCGTCCGAAGCCCTTCACTTCAGTCACCGTCATGCCCTCGATTCCGAGCTCGGCCAGCGCCTCCTTCACTTCCTCGAGTTTGAACGGTTTGATGATGGCTTCGAGCTTTTTCATAAGAGGTAAACTGGCGGGGACGCCGCGCCTTTCAACGCGAAAAGGAATCGCGGCACGCGCTTCCTTAGCAACGCCGCATCGCGCTGGCAATCAGGAAATTTCCGCAGAGCCGGCCGTAAGGTGCGGGAGCGCCGGGTGGGGCTCTCTTTACCTGGTAAATGCCACCTTCAGCTGCGCAGCATGCCGCGCAAGAACGCGGTCGCGGGTATAAATGACGGCGCGATTCTGCTGGGCCAGGACGAGCAGAAGACAATCAACCCAAGTCAGTCCTTTGCCGCCAAAGGCCTGCGTGTCGATCCAACCCAGCACATCGTCCGGCGCAGGGTCGGTAAAACGCTGCATCACATGCAAGTAAAGCATCGTGCGACGACGCTCCGGGATATTGCCGGCAGCAATTTCGCCGAGGACTGGATTGGCAACGTAAACAACACCGGCGAGCAACAGCCGCTGGAGCAATGGATCGGCGCGATTCAGATGGTCAATCCACACCGACGTATCGACGAGCACCTTCACCGCGTCCGCCGCTGCCATTCACGCCGGCGCGGCGCGGCGCTGGCCTTTGGTGCGCTGCCTCCGAGCGAGGCAAGTCGCTCCGCTGCCTCTTGCCATGAGCAGCACTTGCAGCCCCGAGATGGATTAGTTTGGTTTTCTCCTGCTCGCCCGTGGCAGACCGCGCGGCTTCGATGAGCGAGTCGTCCAGATTAAGCGTAGTTCTCATGCAGACATATTCGCCGAAAAATCTGCATGGAGGAAGTGGTTTACTGTGCGATCGCTTGTTTCACACGCCGCCTTGTGAGCCACTGCACGAGAGCGTTTGTAGGTTTTTCAAGAGCAATACCCCACGCGCTGATGACGGCGAGCGTCAGCGGCACAATGATGAAGAGGAACAACCAGATCGGCGCCCAACGAACATGGAAGCCCAGCCAGATGACGTATGGCTGGTGCGTCAAAAAGATCCCGTAAGAATACGTGCCGACGAGCGCGAGCACGAATGCGATCTTTGGGATTCGAGAAAGAAACCCCGACACGCCGAGAATCAGCAGCAGGCAGCACACGCCACAGGCGAAATCGACGAAGATATAGGTGAAGCCATTGCGATAAAGCTGTAACGCGGCGGGATACAAGAGCAGCGTGGCGATTAACCCCGGCCCGCGAAGGAAAAACCAGTCGCACCTTTCGGGGGCGCGGCTGCGCCACATGGCGAGCGACATTCCGAGCGCGAACTCGGGCAGCCGGCTCGCGGCGAACCCGCCCTGAATCCAGTCGCCGTTCGAGCCCCAGACGATGAGCATCAGATAACGCACGTAGAAGCCTGCCGCGCAGGCGAGGAGAAGGAAGAGCCAGGGCCCGAGCCGCTGCGCCAGCCAGAAGAGCAGCGGAAACGCGACATAGAACTGGATCAGCATGCAGAAGAACCACCACGAGGCGTTGAGGTAGAAAAAGTTCACGTCGATATCGATGAAGCGCAGCCCGAGCAGGCTCAAAATGATGCGCCGGTCCACCGGCTCCCAGCGCGCGACGAACGGCGACAGGAGATAGACCAGATGCGCCATCCAGTACATCGGATAGAGCCGGAGCAATCGCGTTCGATACCATCCTAGCCAGCTGAGCTCTCCCGCAGCCGCGCGCCGCGCCGTTGACTGCATCAGCGCCCAACCGCTCAGGGTGATGAACACACTGACCGAATGCAGCGCCAGGCCGGAGACTTGCAGCCACGCTATTCCCAAAAAGCTGATGATGCTTGCGCCGACACTGTGCCAGTCAGCTGGCGCTAGAGATTCATGCTCGAAGTAGGTCCTGAAGAAATGGAAATAAACGACCCAGAGAATTGACAGCCCTTTGGCGACATCGAGCCAGATGAGTCGGCGCTGCTGTTGCACGCGATTGCCTTAGCATCCGCGCCGCGCAGCAGGAAGCCGGAAGTTCTCCAGCGTTGGTCATGTCGAGCGGAGCGAAGCGAAGCCGAGACATCTCTGATCATTGGACGCTGGGAAATAGCTAGAGATTCCTCGAC
>QHBL01000169.1:2962-9274 GCA_003244125.1 Chthoniobacterales bacterium | reverse complement strand
CGCAGCGCCGACGCGCGGAAGGATTCGATGATGAAATTGCCGCGCGCGATCGAATCGACTCATCGCGCCAGCTTGCGCCGCTGGCGATCGCGGCGGAAGCGGAGGTGATCGATACCTCCGCGCTTACGATCACCGGAGTGGTGGCGGAAATTTTAGGACGACTGGCTGCGAACGGATTCGTCCCGCGCCGATGAATCCGTGGTACTGGGCTGGCTACACTTTTTCAAAAATCATCGGGCGCATTTTTTTTCGTTATCGCGTGCTTCACCGCGAGCGGATGATCGAAACTGGCCCGGCCATTCTGGCAATGAACCACCAGAGTTATCTCGATCCGCCGTTGGCGGGGGGTGCGAGCAAACGGCCGATCTACTATCTGGCGCGTAAAACATTGTTAGACATCCCGCTGCTCGGTCCCATCCTCCCGAAACTGAATGTGATTCCGGTCGATCAAGACAACGCCGACCGCAATGCCCTAAAAGCGCTGCTGCTCATTTTGAAACGGGGCGAAGGCGCCCTGGTTTTTCCGGAAGGTTCGCGTACCCCCGACGGGAAGCTGCAACCGGCCCTGCCGGGTCTCGGATTCCTCATTGCGAAAACGCTCGCGCCGGTGGTGCCGATGCGAATTTTTGGCGCGCACGAGGCGCTTCCCCGTGGTGGTGGCCGGTTGCGTTTTCACCGCATCACCGTGGTGGTTGGTCACCCGATTTATTTTACCGCAGCCGAGGTCGCTGGGGGCGGAAAAGAGTTATATCAAAAATTAAGCGAGCGCGTGATGGCGGAAATTGCCAAACTCCAGATCGATGAGTGAGGAACAGCGAGATCGCGTTTCCAAAGGCGCCTGGGTGGCGATGGTGCTGATCGTGCTCGCCTTGGGCTTCGTGGTTTTTTTTGCAAATTGGAAGCGCGCGCATCGCGACGAAATTGAAACGGTAACGGTTAGTCATTTTACGCCGACTGCTTCGCCCAGCCCCTCCGCCTCGCCCTGAAAATCCAAACGGGCGTTTGCGTTCCCTTCCGAATAACGGCAGGAAGAGAAAGTCCAAACACAGTTATGAACAGGATTTTTTTCAGCATTCTCGCGGCGCTTTTAATTGTCGCCTGCCAGAAACAACCGAGTGAAGAAGAGCGTCGCGCCGAAGTCGATCGGCAGGTGCAGGAGCGACTCGCGGCCGAGCATCAACAGGACCAGGCGCAGCAGTTGAGCCGGCGGGAGAAGGATTTGCAAGCGCGCGAACAAGCCCTTTCCAAAAAAGAAAAGACTCCCGAAAACAGGACTCCGGATCGTCCGGCGGTAACGGAAGAACCGGAGCAATCAGGCGGCGCCGGTGGGTCGTATTCGGTTTTTTATAACAACCTCGAGCCTTACGGCGACTGGATTCAGACCCGCGATTACGATTACGTTTTCCGGCCGCGAGAAGCTTCCGGTGCACAATGGCGTCCCTACACCGAGGGTCGTTGGGCTTATACCGATGCCGGCTGGACTTGGATTTCCAGCGAAGCCTTTGGCTGGGCCACTTATCATTACGGCCGCTGGACGCGACTGCGCGGCGTCGGCTGGGTTTGGGTGCCGGGTCACGAATGGGCGCCGGCCTGGGTCTCGTGGCGTAAAGGCAACGAATATGTTGGCTGGGCGCCGCTGCCGCCGGAGGCAGAATTCGACCGACGCAGCGGCATTCATAATTGGTCGGACAACTACTACGACATCGGCCCCAACCAATACGTCTTCGTGCAAACCCGCGAACTCGGGCAGCAGCGGCTGGCGCAGGCAATCGTGCCGGAGGAGCGCAATGTCACGATCGTCAATCAAACGACGAACGTGACCAACATTACGTACAACAACAACACGGTGATCAACAACGGGCCAAGCTACGACGAAGTCCGCGCCCAGAGCCAGGTGCCGATCGAACATTTGCGTCTTCAGCGCGAGACGTCCGTTTCCGCCGCCAATCCGCATGCCGAAGTGCAGGGAGGCGTCGTCAATATTCCCGCACCCATGATCGCGCCGCGATCGCAGGAACGTCCTCGCGTGGTGAAACAATCCATCGCGCAGGCGACGGTCGAGCGTGGATGGGATGCGCTCAATCCGAGCGATGCCCAGCAGGCGCGCGCGAAACTTCGCTCGGAAGCAACACCGCCGCTGAATGCGCCGTCAAAAAAATTCGCGCGCCCCGGCAACGCCGAGCGCCCAGCGATGACGGCTGCGCCACCGTCAGTTCCGAGTGCGACCGCGGCGCCAACGGCGATCGCCACCGCGACACCGCGACTTACTCCAGGCGCGCTGCCAACAACTACAGCGCCGCCGTCAGCGGTCGCGACGCCCGCGGTGCGCGCGACTCCGACTTTGACTCCACTGGCGAGCGCGACTGCGCGATTTACACCACGCGCGCTTCCAACCGCAACTTTTGCTCCGTCACCGCCGCCCATTTCCACGGCTACTGCGACACCATTTTTGAACCCGCCGTCGCAAAAGAGAGAGCGCCCGCAAAGACCGGAGCGGAGCGAACCGAGCCCAACGGCGGGCGCGGCTGCGCCCTCGCCGGCTGAAGCGACAACTCCTTCTCCCATCCCGACCGTTTCGTCTTCCCTAACAAAACGTGAGCTAAAACAGGAAAAACGCGCGGAAAAGAGAGCACTGCGACGCGGGGAAAACCTGGCGCCCACGCCTACGCCCGTCCCGTAATTAGATTTCGTTAGCGGCTTTTGGCTGCAGCCGCTCGGCCGCAAGCTGGCGCGCGTATTGCAAGGTGTCGATGGACTCGACCGTCTTGTCTCGCCGGATCGCTTTGATGCGCGGAAAGCGCAGCGCCAATCCGCTCGCGTGCCGATTACTCGGTTGGATCGAATCAAACGCGACTTCGAGCACGATCATCGGCTGGACTTCGCGGTAGCGTCCGCGATCGACGAGAGTGGTGCGTTTGAAATGTTCCGTTAGTTCCGCGATTTCAGCATCGGTCAGCCCGCTGTAAGCCTTGCCGATGGGCAATAATTTTCCGCTTTCGTCGTCGCGCACGGCAAAAGTGTAATCGCTCAAAACATGATTGCGTTTGCCGTGCCCGAGCTCGGCCGCGACCACCACCACATCAAGCGTCGCGAGCTCTTTTTTGAGCTTGAACCAAAACATTCCGCGCCGGCCTGGCGAATAAAAACTTTCCGGGTCTTTAAACATCAGGCCTTCATTCGAGCGCAACCGCGCCCGCTTGAATTCGCGTTCGATTTCCTCCGCCGAATGCACCGCCGCCACCTCGGATACCTGGAATTGCGGCGGCAGTTTTTGCGCGTGCAAGAGCTCCCGGCGCTCGCGCAACGGTGTTTTCAGCAGCGAGCGCCCATTGAGATAAAGAAGATCAAACGCGATGAACACAATCGGCACATCGGCGGAAGCGATCGAAAATAAATCGACGCCTTCGTCTTTCCGTCCAAGCCGTTTTTGCAAATCGAAAAAGGTCAGGTTGCGTCCTTCCGCGAAGGCGACGATCTCGCCGTCTAGAATCACTTTGTGCGAAAACGTCCGCGCGCGCTCGGCGATTTCCGGAAACTGTGTCGTGATCCGTTTCAGTTCGCGTGAAAAGATTTCCGCGCGCCCATCACCCACATGTATCTGCGCGCGAATTCCATCAAATTTATCTTCGACGTACACCAGCGTTATAGTGGCTGCTGTCTCAGCGGCAGGGCGCAGCGCTCCCCCCGCGGTGTCAGCCACAAATCGTTCCCAGATCGCTTCCGCCGTCGGCTCGGGGCTGGCGAGCATGCATTTGATCGGGCGAAAGAGGGAAAGCTCGGCGCGATTGAGTTCGCCATTTTTCGCGAGAACCGCGGAGCGGCCGATATCGCCCAGCAACATATTTGCTTCTTTCACCTCATCGAGCGGCGCTGCGAATGCGCTGGCGATTGCTTCCTCGACCAGGCCTTCGCGCAAACCGATGCGCAGATCGCCGCTCAGAATTTTCACCAGGTATTGACCTTCGCGCGCGGAGAGACGGGCGAGGCGGTCTTGCAGGAACTCGGTCTTGGCGACAGGTCCGCGCAATTTCTGAAGCGTCTCGAGGAACTCATACGATTCCACGATGCCGAACGGCTCCGGATTTGTTCTACCATCAAGAACTTCGAACGCAGTCTTGCCTGCATCGCCGTGGCTGTGCGCGATCCGGCGAAACTCACCGTCGGTGACGTGCGTCGCACCTGAGAGCGCCCGGTAAATGACGGAGCCGCCGACTTGCAACGTACGCAGATCGGTTTGAGCGAAAACGCGGCCCGTGAAATAAACGGCGGCGACGGGCAAGCGCGCGTGGTCGAGCGTCGCCACATAGTTAGCCAGCGAACGAATTTTCTGCAGCTTCGCCGGCGTAGCGGCAATCTGTTCGCCAACATCAGCGAAGGTGGCGAACTCACTCTGGGTAGCGCACGCGTCTCGCGTGCTGGCGAACGCGTCCTCGCGTTCGCGAACTTTTCCCGAAGCGATGCCATCTGAAAAAGCGTGTTTCGGCGGGACGCCGAAACCAACACCCGGGACGGGTGCGCTACCCAGAGATGTGCCGAGCGTGAGCTCCATCTGGTTCTCCGCGCTCAGCGCCCACGCCTCGATCCCGCGCTCACGCAGGTCGCGCGCGAATTGCGCGGCGAACCCGTGCAAGGTGAGAACCCGCTGCGGTTGCACCAGCTCGACGTAACGCAGCAGGTCGTCGTAGTCGGCGTGATCGGAAAGTGGAAAGGCGGCGTCCACCTGATACCGGTAAATCGCGCTGGGATCGACCGCCCAGCCGCTGATCATGGCCACGCGTTTTCGCGGAATCTTTTCCAGCATGCGCGAGCGGTTCACACTCGGTGGACAGATGAGCACTTTTCCAGCGACGTCGCTCGGATCGTAGCGGATGTATTGGCAAAACTGCTGGCCGAATTGCTCGTAGATGCGCGTCATCTGGTAGACTGATCCATGCAGCATCGGGGTAAGACCTCCGCCGGCGAGCGAGCAAAGAATTTCCTGCGCTTTGCCGAGCGAATAACCGAGCAGCACCGGCACTTCACCGTCGTCGACCGCATCCCGACAAAAGGCGACAATTTGCGCGATCACCTGTTCGGTCGGCGGGAGTCGATAACGCGGAATCCCGTAGGTCGTTTCCATGATAAGCGTCTCCGCGTGGATCCATTCGGCAGGCTCGGCCGATTGACCGTGGCGCAGTTTGAAGTCGCCGGTATAAAGGAGCGAATCGTCGGCCGTCCGAAGAAAGAATTGCGCCGACCCGAAAATGTGGCCGGCCGGAAACAGCGTGATCTCCAACCCGCGCACCTGCGTTGGCTCTTTAAACGGAAGGATAATTTCCGCGCGCTCTCCCGGCATTCGCGCCTGCATTAAACGCGCGGTGCGTTCCGAGACGATGATCTCGCGATGCGGCGCGATGTGATCGCTGTGTGCGTGTGAGACGAAGGCAAATTCCTTCGCGTCCCAGGGATCGAGCCAGAGATTTTGCGCGGGAAGAAAAATGCCGCGCTCGTAACGCACTTCGATCACGGGCAAACATTCCGTTATCCCGAGCGAAGTCGAGGGATCCCGTGGCGGCAGCTTTAAGGTAACTTCTACGGGATCACTCCACTCCGCTCGGGATGACAGCGCGTCCGGCGCCATTGACACTGTGGAACCGCGCCGCTTCTATGCTGCGATGCGATTGCTCCCGGCGCTCGGCCTCGTTTTCTGCCTGAGCTCTGCCGTTGCCGTGGCCGACGACCAGCGGCCCCCGCCGAATGTCTCCCGGCTGCCGGTGGCGCCCGATCCCGATTTCCAATTTCGCAAGACGAAAATCTTCAATCTCGCCGCGCAATTGCCCAAAGATTTGCAGCGGGCGCGCGCCGCCACCAATCTCTCCGCCAACACATCGACGAAGACGAATGCGCCGAGCACGGTCACGCAGGAACAATCGCTTTTGTTCGAACGCTCCTACCGGCTCTACGGCGCAGTCACGGCATTCGACCAACGCCAGCGTTTCGGTGAATACTTTGATTTTTTCTGGCGCGCGAAACGCTCGGCCGAAGTGATCGTGCGCTTCGAGTACAAGCAGGAAAAATTACGTGCGTTTGTGCAGGCGAAGGAATTGCATTACCCGCGTGCGCACGGCACCTGCCAGAGTGAATTCCGCGTCATCGGTGATGAGTATGCGAACGATGGCGCCGTGCTGGCCTGGCGTTGTCTGTTAATCACCAACGGACGCATCGTGGCGGAGAAACGCTCGTTTTTGTGGGAATAAATCGGATGACAGTTTGTGAAAACGTCCCCCAGGATTACGCCTCTCATCCAGGCGGCCGACCAAGATGCATTCCGAG
>QHBL01000169.1:0-2918 GCA_003244125.1 Chthoniobacterales bacterium | reverse complement strand
CCCTGGCTTCCTTCTTCGCCAACGATAACGCCCACAGGTCGCTCGACATGACAAAAGAGGCTACAGTGTGAAGCATGCCGGGTGGTTTGACTCACCGGGGCCAAATTTTATATTTTAGACGTCAGCCGTGGAATCATCGATTCAGGTCGGGGTGAGCGGCCCTTCCGTGTGGGTGCGGGTAGAGGGCAGAGGGACTTTTCTGAACAGCGGGAACTTGAAGCAGTTCGCGCGCGAAATGGTTGAGCGCGGCTACCGCGAGTTCGTCGTTGATCTCCATGATTGCGCCATGATGGACTCGACCTTCATGGGCACGATGGCGGGTCTGGCCTTGCGTTTACGGGAACTCGGCGACGGCAATCTCCAGGTCGTGCATTGCGGCCAGCGCAGTCGCGACCTGCTGGCCGGCCTCGGCTTGGATCAGCTTTTCGAGATCACGACTAATGGCGCGCACGCGCCCCGGTGTCAGGCGCTGGAAAAACCTGCCGTGGACAAACACGAGCAAGCCCGCCAGATGCTCGACGCCCATGAAGCGTTGTGCGAAGTTGCGCCGGAAAATGTTCCGCGGTTCAAAGACGTCCTCGAGTACCTCAAGCAAGACCTTCAACCGAAAGCTCCCGCGAAGTAAGCTGGCCCGGTTTCATGTGGCCTTCCGTTCTCTTCGCGCTTTTCGCGGCTGCCATCGCCGGTTGGGCCGTGACGGCGTGGCAGCAGCAGCGCCGCATCCGCGCACTCGAGCGCTCGAAGGAAGAAATCCAGGTCGAGGAGACGCTCGTCTTCGATTTTCTCCACGGCCTCGGCGAAGCCTTTCGCGAGACAATCAAAGCGCAGGACTTGCATCGGCTCATCGTGGAAGGCGCCACGCGCGTCCTCGATGCCCATGGCGGCGCGCTTTACCTGACGGATCGCTCAGGCACGAAATTGCAGCCGGCCTTTCTTTCCAAAGGTTGTCCGCCGCTGGTACCGGTGCCGGGCAACATCCTGCACCAGGCCAGCACCACACCGGCCGCGCTCGATGGTTTCCTGCGCATGCACGCGGTCAAACCCGGCGAAGGCCTTATCGGCACCGTCTGGCAAGCGATGCAGCCGCTCAATCTCAGCGACGTGCGCGAAGTGCCGGACCTGGCGCGCCTGCGCGAGACCGCGCTCGGCACTTCATCGGTCATGGCCACGGCGCTGCTCTACGGCAAACAAAACATGGGGGTTCTCGCGCTCGCCAACGGCCCAATGGGAACGGCATTTACGCAGAGCGATTTCGTCGTTTTCAAATCGATCTCCGAGCAGTCTGCCTTCGCCCTTTACAACGCCATCATTTATTCCGAGGCGAACGAGAAGAAACGGCTTGATCACGACCTCGAGATCGCGCGCGACATCCAGCGCATTCTTCTGCCGGATCAATCGCCGCAGATCGCTGGATTCGACATCGCCGGGCTGAACATTCCCGCGCGGCAGGTTAGCGGCGATTACTTCGATTACATCCGCGTCGATGAACACCGGCTCGGTGTCGCCATTGCCGACGTCTCGGGCAAAGGCGTGCCGGCCTCCCTCATCATGGCGATTTGCCGCAGCGTCTTGCGCAGCCAGGCCACGGGGAATGAGTCTCCGGCGACGGTGTTGCAAGCAGTGAACCGGCAGCTTTATCCCGATATCAAAGAGGACATGTTTATCTCCATGGCCTATCTGGTGCTCGACCACGCCAACGGCGCCGTTACGCTCGCGCGCGCGGGCCACGACGCGCCGCTTTTGTATCGGCGCGTGACGCAAAACATCGACCCGCTCAAGCCGCCCGGCATGGCCATGGGCATTGACAGCGGGAGCGTCTTCGATAGGGTCACGAACGATTTCGCCATCCGGCTCGAGCGAGATGATTGCATCGTCCTCTATACCGACGGAGTGACCGAAGCGCTGGACGCCGATGGCAACGAATTCGGTTTCGAGCGCATGACGCAATCAGTGCGCGCGAGCGCCGCCGACGGCGCCTCCGCCATTCTCACCCGGCTGATCGATGACCTGCGCAGTTTCGTCGGGGCGCAGCCGCAGAACGACGACATCACCCTTATCGCCATTCGCAAAACATGAAAAACACAACCACCGAGCCGCGCGAAGAAGACCACATTCCTCCACCGCCTACGTCGGAGGAGCAAACGCCCTTCGCCGCGGGTGACGACGAATCCACGGGAGACGATCCGGTCGCCAGCCTGCAAGGTGATCTCGACCGTTTTCGCGACCTCGCCCTGCGCACTCAGGCGGACTTTGAGAACTACAAAAAACGCGCCGCGCGGGAGCGCGATGACGCGATTAAATATGCCAACTCATCGCTTCTGGAGCGGCTGGTCGCCATTGTCGATAATTTCGAGCTCGGCCTCTCCGCCGCACGCGAGGAAGGCGAGAAGTCGCCCATTTACGCCGGCATGAAAATGGTGTTGAAACAGCTGAGCGATTTCCTTTCGGACAATGGCTTGCAGTCAATTGATGCCGTCGGCCAGAAGTTCGATCCAAACCTGCACGAAGCGATCGGCCACGAGCCGAGCGATGAAATTCGCGAAGGCAACGTCATTCGCCAAACCCGCCGCGGCTATCGCTTAAAGGACCGGCTGCTGCGACCAGCGGCGGTGGTCGTCTCAAGCGGCCGGGAAAAGAAAGTCTAATTAGGAAAGCAGGAACCCAGGAAATTTAATGCTCAGCGTTTTTGCGGTTTTCCTCATTCATCTTTCTTAGCCGAGCACTCATCGATGCCTAGAAACAACGAACGCTCCTCGGTGATCCCGAGCCCGGCGCCTTCTATTGTCATTCCGAGCGAAGCGGAGCGAAGTCGAGGAATCTCTAGCTCTATCTCTCGGGCCGAAAGGATCAGAGATGTCTCGGCTCCGCTCGACATGACAAACGGGCGACCTGCTGCATGCACTCGTCACTCGTCACTC
>QHBL01000034.1 GCA_003244125.1 Chthoniobacterales bacterium | reverse complement strand
GCCTTCGTGCTTCTTGCCGTGTTCCCGCCGTTGGCGCTGCTCGTCTGGATCGCGCAACGATTACAATCGCCCGGTCCGCTTTTGCACAAGCAGGTGCGTGCCGGGATTCAGAATCGCCGTTTCATGATTTATAAATTTCGTACCATGCGCGCGGATCAGGCGGAGCTGACGCGACAGGCCAGTGATCGCGACGAGCGCGTGTATCCGTTCGCGCGCTTGCTGCGCAAACTGAGCCTCGATGAAGTGCCGCAATTCTGGAACGTCTTGCGCGGCGAAATGAGTCTCGTCGGGCCCCGGCCGCACCTGCTCGAACACAACGATGAGTTCGCCAAACTGATGGCGAGCTATCACGTGCGCACGTTTGTTAAACCCGGCATCACCGGCCTCGCGCAGGTGCGCGGATTTCGCGGTGAAGCGCGCGAAGGCCGCGACATCCAGAACCGCGTGGCCTGCGATTTGGAATATCTGGAGAACTGGAATCTGTCGCTCGAGATCGGCATCATCATGCGCACGGTCGCGCAATTGTTTCTCCCGCCGCGAACCGCGTACTAGGTGGTCATCCTGCGGTGCTGTCTCTCCAGCTCGCGCGTCTTCACCACGGACAAAAATTCATAAAACCCGTGCAGCCGCGCGAAGTAATAACCTTCCGCGCCATCGAGAAATCCTTTCTGCCAGAGGTAAACGTAGAGAAAGCGCAGCAACGGGCGGAACGGCATCTTCAGAAACAGCGTCTTCAGCCTGCGGCGTGTGCCGACGTTCACGCCTTCAATTTTCTTCGCGCTGCCGCTCATGAGCGTGTCCGCCGCGACTTGCGCCTCCCAATTCGAATAGCGATTGTGTTTCTCGACGAACACAGCCACGGACGGAAACGCGTAGTGATCCATCTCGACGCGCAACCGCGCTGTGCGTCCGCGCACGACGACATGCTCGTGCACTTCATTGTCGCCGCTGTCGGTCGCGGCATCGGTCAGCTTTTCGTAACGCCCCAGCGCGTGCCGGAATAAACGCAAATTCCAGTTCGGGTAATATGCGTGCCGGAGCCATTTCCCCATGAACATGAACCGTCGATTGATCCAGTAGCCGGCGATGTCGCCTGCATTCGCGATCGTGCTGGCGAATTCCGCTTCCGCTTTCGGCGGCAGAACTTCGTCGGCATCGAGGATGAAGACCCACTCATTGCGAAAGGGCAGATTCTCCAGCGCCCAGTTTTTCTTCTTCGGCCAGGTGCCGTTGAACTGGAATTGCACAACATTCGCCCCGTGCGCCTGCGCAATTTCGACCGACCCATCGGTGCTCTGCGAATCAACCACGAAAATCTCATCCGCCCACTGCACCGCTTCCAGACACCGCGGCAAATTCGTCGCTTCGTTCTTGATCGGAACGATAACCGAAACGGGAACCTTGCTGTTCATCGTTCGGCGATCTTCTCTCGCAGATCCCGAATCTGACCTGACAATTCCGGAAGAGCGGTTTTTACGATGTTCCAGACCAGCGGCAGATCGACACCGGCATAATCGGGCACAATTCTATTGCGCAGTCCGGCAATTTGCGACCAGGTAATTGTTGGGTGTCGCTGCTTGAAGCTCTCAGGCAACTGTCGCGCCGCTTCGCCGATGATCTCCAAGTTGCGGATAACCGCATCCAGGGTTTTGTCGTCGGCCAGGAACGATCCGTCGTCCAGCCCTTCGATGAAACGGTTAATCTTGCTGATTGCTGTCTCGATGGCGCCCAGCAAAATGCCAGGCTCACGTTTAGACATCAATCAGCTCCGGCTCGATGAGCTTCCGCAATTCCGGTTTGAGCGCTCGCGATGAAATGAGGTCCACTTTGCGACCGACAGCACGCTCCAATCGCTCTGCCAATATCACAAAACCCAAGCCGATGGCGGGATCGACATCGACCAGAATGTCGACGTCACTTCCATCGGTAATTTCGTTGCGCGCGGCGGAACCGAACAAGGCCATCCCACGAACCAGGAATTCGCGACGCAAATCGGGCAGAGCAGCCCGCAAGCGTTTCAAAATCGTGTCTCGGCGGGATTGCATCAGATAAAACTTAGGCCTCGTGCAGTCATCCTGCCAATACAGTTGACCTATAAACAGACCGAAAGGTTCTCGTTCATCGTGAGCGCAAAACACGGCAGGGATTCCCCGCCGCGATGGCATCGGCCGGAACATCTTTGGTCACAACCGAGCATGCGCCGACGACGCTGCGCGCGCCGATGGTCACGCCGGGTAATACGAACGCGCGCGCGCCGATGAACGCGTCCGGCTCAATCGTTATCTTCGCCACGGTCAGCGGCATGCCCGACTGCGTGAAATCGTGGCTGCCGGTGCTGAGATAAACTTCCTGCGCCACGGTAGCGCGCTCGCCGATTTCGATTTCGCCCAGGGTGTAAGCGTTGGCGCGGTCGCCCAGGCAGGCGCGATTATGCAAGGTCAGATTCCATGGGATGGCGATGCGCGCGCGCGAATGCACAAAAGGGGTGCCGTGGATTTTCGCTTCGAAAACGCGCAGCCAGAAAAGGCGCCAGGGATTGAGCGGCTTCGGCGTCCATTGACAGAAAACAGCCCAGCAAAACTCCCAGAGCACGCGCAGGATTCGTTCGCCGCCGCTCCACGGTGAGTCGAACGCGCTCGTCTGATTTGGGTTAACGATTTGCTGGTTCGGCATCGGAAATGACGGCAGTAAAATCGGCCAGGAATTTGTCAGCCACAGAAGCAAGGGAGAACTCATCCGACTTCGCCCGGCCCGTTTGGGCGATCCGCGCGAGCCGCTCGGGCTCGGAAATGAGACAATGCAGAGTCGAAGCGAGCGCCGCTGCGGGATCAGCGGAGTTGCGGCCGAAGACAACGCCGGTTTCCTCGTTCGTGATGAAATCCCGGAAACAGGCGAGATCGGAGACGACCACGGTGCAACCGTGCGACATGGCTTCGAGCGGCGCGAGCCCGAATGTCTCACCCCGCGTAGCTAACGAGGGATAAACGAAAACGCGGGCACGCTGGTATTCTCGCGCGAGCTGCGCTTCATCAAAAATCGCGCCGCGAAATTCGACCCGCGCATTCACCGCCAGCTCGCGCAACCGTGCGGCGTAGGATTCACCGCCGCCGCCGTGTTCTGTTTCTGTGGGTCCGACGATCACCAGTGTCCATCCCGCAAGTTCACTGCCAGCGAGGCGAGAGAATGCCTCGACCAGAAGGTGCACGCCTTTCTCGGGATGAACGCGACCAACGTAGAGCACGATGTTTTCACGGCGAGCGCAGCCAGCGACTTCGACGTTCTCCGGTCGCGGGTACGGAATCGCGATCGTTTTATGAGCTAACGACGGCGCCTCGCGCGCGATGGCGTGGGCGATGTCGCGTGATGGCGCCTGGAGGCGCGCGGCGCGACGGTAGAAACGCATTTGGCCTTTCGGGTAACGGCCGACATGGACGTAGATTTTGCCGCGGGACGAACCGCGCACGAGGAGCGGCAGCCAGAACGTGTTGGTGACGAGAACGTCAGCGCGTGGGAGA
>QHBL01000352.1 GCA_003244125.1 Chthoniobacterales bacterium | reverse complement strand
CGGCTCAGGCGTTGTTAGGGCTGGCGCGACGGTCGGCGCGACGGTAGCGGCGACGCGTGGCGTAGGAGTATCCGCGGGCAAAGCTCGCGGCGCGATGATCTGACCCGCGCTCGCGGTTGGCGAGGCGGCGGCAGTCGCGACCGTGTGCGGAGAAATCCGCTGCACATTCAAGATCAGGCGGATAAACCAAAGCCCAAGCACGAGCACTCCCAGCCCAACCAAAAATAGTAGCAACGACGGCCGCCCGCTTTCGGAAGCTGCTGGGCGCGACGCGGCTGCGCGGGCCGGTTTCGGCACCGGATTATCCTGCAAATAGGAATAACCATCGACCGTGATCTGCCCGGGCGTTTCAAAGGCGTCGAGGTAGGGCGTCACGTCCACCTCCAAAAACTTCCCGTAAATTTGGAGGAACCCTTTGGCGTAGGCGAGATTGGGAAAATTCGAGAAGTCGTCCGCCTCGATTTCCACCAGACGCGACTGCCGAATTTTCGTTAGCCGCGCCGCCTCATCGATGCTGAGGCCGCGAGCTTTGCGCGCTTCCTGGAATTTGTGGCCGAGTCCTTCGATAGCTGTGTTCTCCGGTGCCATTTCTAAACGGCGGCGTCGAGATCGACGAGAATCTCGCGCGGTTTCGCGCCTTCGCCGGGGCCTAAAATACCGCGCTGCTCCAGAATATCAACGATGCGGGCGGCGCGAGTGTAGCCCAGGCGCAGTCGCCGTTGTAGAAGGGAAGTGGAAGCGCGTTTTTCCTGGCGAATGATCTCGAGACATTTCTCCACCAGCTCCTCGTCTTCCTCGCTCACTTCTTCCGACGACGGCTCGCTCGATTGCAGTTTTTCATGCATCGCGCTGTCGAAAGCCGGCTCGCTTTGAGCGGAAACAAAATCGACCAGGCTCTGAATTTCGTGATCGGTCACCAGTACTCCTTGAGCACGAATCAGGCGCGATGTGCTCGGCGGCAGATAAAGCATGTCGCCCTGGCCGAGAAGACGATCGGCCCCGTTTTCATCCAGGATGACGCGGCTATCGATCTTGCTCGCGACCTGAAAGGCGATCCGGCACGGAATATTGGCCTTGATCACGCCGGTGACGACGTCGGCCCGCGGCGTTTGGGTGGCGACGATGAGGTGAATGCCGGCGGCGCGCGCCAGTTGCGCGATGCGGGTAATGGCGCTTTCCACGTCCGCTGGAGCAGTCTGCATCAAATCCGCCAATTCATCGATGATGACGACAACATACGGCATTTTTTCAGGAATCGTTAGCTCGTTGTTGCGCGGCACTTTCAAGGTTTCGTTAGGTGATTCCTTCGCTGCCGCCTTCCCGTTGTTTTCGGCGTCCAACTCGCGCTGCGTTTTCTTTGGCGGTCGCGCATTGAAGCTGGTGATGTTGCGCACGCCCACGTGTGCAAAAATTTTATAGCGCCGATCCATTTCCTCGATCAGCCATCGCAGCGCCAGGAGCACCTTCTTCGGATCGGTCACAACCGGAAAGGCGAGATGCGGCAACTTTTCGTAAACCTGCATCTCGACCACTTTGGGATCAATCATGACGAAGCGCAGCTCTTCCGGAGTAAAACGAAAAAGCATGCTCGCCACCATCGCGTTGATACAAACGCTTTTGCCGCTGCCGGTAGTACCGGCCACGAGCAAATGCGGCATCTGCGCCAGATCGGCGATGATCACTTTGCCATAAACATCTTTGCCGAGCGCGAGCGGAAGTTTGCAGCGCGCCTTTCCTTCTTCCCAGTCGGCTGACTGCATCAGCTCGCGCAATGTCACTTTGATTTTGCGCGTATTCGCAATCTCGATTCCGACCGTATCTTTGCCGGGAATCGGCGCGAGAATATTTATCCGCTCGGCGCGAGTGGCGCGCGCGAGATCGCGTTCGAGCGAAACGATTTTGTCCACTCGCACGCCTTTCGCCGGATACACTTCATAGCGCGTGATCGTTGGCCCTTTGGTAATGTCGCCGGCCGCAACCGCGATGCCGAAATGCTGCAGCGTTTCAATCAATGTTGCCTGCACCCGCTCCAGCTCAGCCGGGTCCGCGCCGCCGCGACCTTCTGGGTCATGTTCGTCGAGCAGATCAATGCCGGGAACGACGTAATGTTCAGCGTCGAAATGCGCCGGCGCGGAAGAAGCGATCGGCGATTTGGATTTCGACGGGCGCAATTCCGCCAGCGAAGGTTTACGGCGTGGCTGCGACAATTCATCCAATGGCAGCGCGGTGGTATCGACTACTTTTGGTTTCGGACGGTTCGCCAGCTCTTCCGGCGACAGCACACTCGGGTCCGAAACCGGCGCGCCCTTTTTCTTCAGTTGCTTTTCAATCGAGCGTCTTTGTTTCGTTAGTTCGCGCTGGCTGATAGCAAGCTGCCCTTGAATATCGGCCTTGCGCATTTCGCGGCGCAGCCGCCATTCGCGGAAACGCACTGACGAGTTGCGCGCGCCGGCGACCGATTCGCGCACGAGATGGATTGGCCGCAAACCCGTCATCAAAATGAGTGAGCTCAAATAAATTCCGCCGAGCAAAATCATCGAGCCGACGTCGCCCATGGCGGTGAGCAAAACTTTTTTGCCAAAAAAATATCCAAGCGCTCCGCCCGGTCCCTGAATGTTAAATGCGCCACGCCAGCCTTGCAGATGGCGAGTTTGCAATTGCAGCAAACAAGCGCCGGAGATGACGAACAACAAAATCCAGGGCAAACGCGCCACCACCCGGAGACGACCGTAAAAAAGTTTGGCCGCGCCAAAACCGAGCAGCACCGCCGCCAGCAAATAGGAAGCTGCGCCGATGAGCAGATAAAAAACGCTCGCAAAAATCGCGCCGAAAGGTCCGATAAAATTTTGCGCCGGCCGGTTCGGCGGCGACAAATAACTCAGCGGCCACCACGAAGGCAAATCGCGCGGGCTGTAGGAAATCAACGCCAGAAAAAGCAGTGTGCCGAGACCGAGGAGAATGAGTGCGAACACTTCATTCCACGCACTGTTTCTTGCCGAGCGAGCCACTTAACCGATAGTAAACGCGACCGCGCACCTTTCAATACCGGGCAAAAAATGGATTTCGACACTTGGAAAAAATGCTGCGCCGCCTGACTGCGATTCTGGCCGCCGATGTGGTCGGCTACAGCCGATTAATGGGCGAAGATGAAGCCGGCACGTTGGCAGCTCTGAAATCCGCGCGCAGTGAGTTGATCGATGGTAAAATCGCGCAACATCACGGGCGAATCGTGAAGCTAACCGGTGATGGGCTGCTGGCCGAATTTCCGAGCGTAGTCAGCGCGCTTGCTTGCGCCGTGGAAATCCAGCGCGCCATGCGTCAGCGGAACAGCGACATACCCAAACTGCGCCGGCTCGAATTTCGAATAGGCGTCAATCTTGGGGATGTAATCGTGGAAGGTGAAGATATTTATGGCGACGGCGTGAACGTGGCCGCGCGCCTGGAAAGCGTGGCGCGACCAGGCGGGATCGCGATTTCAAATTCAGTGCGCGATCACGTCGGTAATCGACTCGACCTCACCTTCGACGATCTGGGCGAACGGCAGCTAAAAAATATCGAGCGGCCAATTCGCGTTTACAGCGTTGTGCTGGAAAATTCTGGCGCGCGCCAACCCAAAAAGTCCGTGCCTAAATCAGCCGTTCTTCCTTCCATCGCCGTTCTGCCGTTCACGAATATGAGCGGCGATCCGGAGCAGGAATATTTCAGCGATGGCATTGCCGAGGACATCATTACCGATTTATCGAAAATCTCCGGCCTCTTCGTCGTCTCGCGCCACACCGCCTTCACCTACAAAGGTAAAGCGGTGCAGGTCGAGGAAATCGCGCGCGAACTTGGTGTCGCCCATATCCTGGAGGGCAGCGTGCGCAAGGCGGGCGGGCGCGTCCGCGTGACCAGCCAGCTGGTCGATGCGAATGACGGCGGCCACGTTTGGGCGGAACGATTTGATCGCGATCTCACCGACATCTTCGCCATCCAGGACGAAATCACGCACGCGATTGTCGAGCAATTAAAGGTGAAGCTGCTACCGCAGGAGAAGCAGCTCATCAAGCAGGTGCCAACCGAGAACATTGAAGCGTACACCTACTACTTACGGGGCCGTGAGTTCTGGCATCGCCATACCAAACGCTACTATCAGCTGGCGCGCGAGATGTTCGCCAAGGCGGTGGAGTTAGACCCCGCTTATGCACGCGCCTACGCCGGCATTGCCGACTGTGATTCGTTCCTGGTGCTGTTCTATAACCTGAAGATCCCGCTGGAGAGTATTATCGCGATCACTGGCAAAGCGCTCGCGCTGGATGAGCAGCTGGCAGAAGCACATGCCTCGCTCGGCCTTGCCTTGTCTCTGCGACAGCAGTTCAAGGAAGCGGTCGCGGAATTTCAACGAGCGATCGCCCTCGAGCCTGGCTCTTTTGAGGCACACTACTTCTACGGCCGAGCCTGCTTTGCCGAAGGTAGAATCGACGAAGCAATGCGATTGTTCGAGAGGGCGGCAGAAATCAAACCCGATGACCTTGGGATTCAAACGACCCTGACTCATGTCTATCGCAAGCTTGGCCGCGATCACGAACGGATGGCGGCGGCGCGCAAAACGGTGGAAATCGCTGAGCGCCAGCTCAGCCTCCATCCCGATGACGCCAGGCCAGCGCAAATGGGAATCGAGGGGCTGATCGAGCTGGGCGAAACCCGGCGCGCGAGGGAATGGATATCGCGCGCCCTGGCGATGGAGCCGGATGATCCCGCCGTGCAGTACAACGTCGCCTGCGGCTATACCAAGCTCGGCGAATTGGATCTCGCGTTTGATTTACTTGAGCGTTGCCTCCTAGAGGCAACTCCAGAGATGAAAAAGTGGATGAAGCACGACTCCGATCTGGATGGCTTACGCTCGCAGTCGCGCTACAAGAAATTGCTTGCACGCCTTGAAGACGCTCGGCCGTAAATGAAGCGAAAACTTGTCGCCATCCTCGCCGCCGGTGTCGTCGGCAAGAACTACTCGCGTGCGTCGCGCAGGAAGAGGTAGGGAAATAAGATGCTGGTCGAAACCCCGCAGGAGAAAAAATCGATCCAGCAGGCTCCGACCGACAACGTGGAGGCCTACACTTATTACCTGAAGGGCCGCCAGCATCTGCACCGCGGCTCGCAGTCCGGTTACAAGACGGCGCGCGAAATGTTCGTCAAAGCGGTCGAGCTCGATCCCTCCTACGCGCGCGCCTATGCCGGCATCGCCGACTGCGATTCGTTCCTCTTCCTTCGTACCACCGCTTCGATCTCACCCGAGAGTATCCTCGCCACCAGTGAGAAGGCGCTCGCCCTCGACCCTAATCTCGCCGAGGCCCACGCCTCGCGCGGCAACGCGCTTTCCGTGGCCAAGCGTTACGCCGAGGCCGAAGCTGAATTTGAAAAAGCCATTAGCCTCGATCCGAATTCCTTTGAAGCGCGTTATTTCTACGCGCGCGCTTGCGTCTTCCAAGGCAAGATCGATCAGGCCACCGCGCTCTTTGAATGCGCCAGCGAGATCAAGCCGGACGACTACTCATGCCCGTGCATTTTGGTGCAGTGGTATCGGACACTGGGTCGCGATGAAGAGATCGAGGCCGTCGCCAGGAAAGGGGTCAAACTCGCGGAGCGCCAGCTGATTTTACATCCCGACGATGGCCGCGCCGCCGAACTCGGTTCGCAGGCATTGATTCAACTGGGATAGACGGATCGTGTCCCCGAATGGATTGCGCGCGCCCTCGCGATCGAGCCCGACAATCCGGTCACCGCCTACAATGCTGCCTGCGGTTACGCCCAGCTCGGGGATTTGGACCAGGCCTTCGATTCGCTTCAGCGCGGCCTGCTCAACGCCGGCCCGGAATGGGCCCGCTGGATCGAACACGATTCCACCCTTGAGACCCTGCGCGGCGATCCGCGCTACCACCAGCTCATCGAGGAAATTAAAAAGCGCGAAGGAAAAACGGGGTAACTCAATCGTTCCGCGAGTCGCCTTTACGGCCGCGCCATTCCCGCTGTTGTCACGTAGCGTCACCGGCCGCACATTCGAAGCATGAAAATTCTCTTGTCCGCCGCTCTTACCCTGCTTGCTTCCGCTTCGTTCGCGCTCGCCGCGCCTGAAACGTACAAAATCGATCCCGTCCATTCGGCGGTAAATTTCAAAGTCCGCCACCTCTTCAGCGATGTCACGGGCAAGTTCACCAAGTTCGACGGCACCTTCACGGTCGATCCCGACGCCGTCCCGCAATCCACCGTCATCGCCACCGTCCAGACCACCAGCATCGACACCGCCGTGACCAAGCGCGACGAAGACCTGAAAAGCCCCGACTTCTTTGACGCCGCGAAATTCCCCACCATCACCTTCACCAGCAAAACCGTCACCTCCACCGGGCCCGACACTGCCGATATCACCGGCGACTTCACCATGCGCGGCGTGACCAAGCCGCTCACCCTGCACGCCAAATTCCTCGGCAAAGGCAAAGGAATGAAAGGCGAGATCAGCGGCTGGAAACTCACTTCTGATCCGATCAAGCGCAGCGACTTCGGTCTCAACTGGAACAAAGCGATCGAAGGCACCCAGGTCGTCGGCGACGACGTCGAGATCACCATCGACATCGAAGCGGACAAGACCTAACGAGTGACTACTAAGACACTCTCGTTTCCCCTGCAGCGCTCGAAGAGACACGATGCGCCGACCAAGTGTGACAAGGGCGGGAGTTTGCAGTAACGGTTTCGCCGTTCATGCTAATTGAAACGCACGCGCATCTTGATTACCCGGAATTCGCTTCGGATTTCGACGACGTTCTGCGGCGCGCGAATGAGGCCGGTGTCACCCGCATTATTACCATCGGCACGTCAGTCGAAAGCAGCCGGCGCGCGATCGAATTGGCGGAAAAATATCCTAATATTTTTGCGGTTGTTGGGGTTCATCCGACTTCGAATGATTCGCCCGAAGATGTCATCACACCGTTACGCGAGCTGGCGAAAAACCCGCGCGTGGTCGCGATCGGCGAGACTGGGCTTGATCATCATCGTTTGCCGGGTGCGCGCGCGGCGCAGGATAAAAAAGTGCAGGTGTTCGCCAATGCCTTGCAAGGCGAGACCGAAGAACAGATCGACGCCAGCATAGAAGACGGCGCTTATAAATCGAAACAAGCCAGTCTGTTCGAACAGCAGTTGGACCTGGCCGTCGAGCTCGGGCTCAATGTCGTCGTCCATCAGCGCGATGCCTGGGACGACACGCTGGCGATTTTGCGAGGGTATGGCCGGCAATTGAGCGGTGTTTTTCATTGCTTCGGCGGCACCTTAGAACAGGCGAACGAAGTGCTCGCGCTCGGCCATCTGGTTTCGTTTACCGGCATCGTCACCTTCAAGAATGGCGGGTCGGTTCGAGAAGTTGCTGCTCAGCTCTCGTTAGACGAATTCATGGTTGAAACCGATTGCCCTTATCTCGCGCCGGTACCGTTTCGCGGAAAGCGCTGTGAGCCGGCGTATACGCGCCTGGTTGCGGAAAGTATCGCGGACGCGCGCGGAATCAGCCTTGAAGAAATCGCGCGCGCGACGACGGCAACGGCCGAGGAATTTTTCCGCTTCCAGCGATGATTTTTCCGGGGAGCACCCCGAACGTTTTCGGGGCCGTTTGCGGTGGCTCGCCGGCATCCGCGCGCAGGAAAGCATCACCAATATTCGCTGCGCGTCGTCCGTCGTGGCCGTGGGAAGTTCGTTTTGGTGCGCCGCCAAAACCAACAGGCTGGCAGCCTGTGCTCCTCGGAACGGTTCCACTTCTAACGATTATTATTACCGTGATTGTCGGTTTGAGTTCCTGCACCACTCCGGACACGCACCATCGCCTGATCGTGAGCGTCCCCGAGCAAAAGCTCGTCCTCCTGCAAGATGGCGCGCAGGTTGCCACTTATCCAATCTCGACTTCGAAGTTTGCGATTGGCGATTTGCCAGGAAGTCGCGGCACGCCATTAGGCGAATTGGAAGTAGCGAAGAAAATCGGAACCGCCGCTCCGCTCGGAACAGTGTTCAAAGATCGTCGCCCAACCGGCGAAATCGTCGCGCCAGATTCGCCCGGTCGCGATCCGATTGTCACTCGGATCCTCTGGCTGCGCGGCCGCGAAGTGCAAAATGCCAACGCCTACGGTCGCTACATTTACATTCACGGCACACCGGAAGAACGAAACATCGGCCGACCTGCCAGCTACGGCTGCATTCGAATGAAATCGATCGATGTCGCTCAACTCTACGGCATCGTCGGCACCGGCGCGCGCGTCAGCATCATCAATGCGCCGCTGATCACGGCAATTCCAGCGATGCCGTTGCCCGCGGAAGTCGCAACTTCTCGTTAGGCCAAATCGATTCGCGAATCAATTGCTGGCGATCTGGTCGAGGCGCAGCGCTTGACGAAGATGTGGCACAAGCCGCTTCGTGAACTCGACCGAATCGCCCGCTGAAAGGTGCGACCATTCCGGACACTCGAAACTCGCTAGCTCCGGAAAATCTTCGAAGTAAATACCGGGAGCGCCAGTTCGCTGGATGAGCGGGTCCCAGGTTTGCGCACGCGGCGTCTGTTTATCTTCGATCTTCTTCAGTTCGCCGCTAATGGGAAAACGCACGAAGACGATTTTGCCGCCACGCGCGCGGAGCTGGCGGATGCAATCTATTGTATCGCGATAACGCTGCTCGATGGCTTCGTTGATTTGCGCGAGAAACGCATCCGTCGGCGTGTAGGTGGGCGGTGGCGGCGGGGTGAACAGCGCCACCCAGCCTGTCTTCACCCGCGTTTGCAGACGGCCGGGTCGGGCGCATTGCGGCACCATTCGTGCCCGGCGTTCGCGATCGATCGAGCAAAAGTATGGAGGCAACCGTCGCGGAACGAGTGCAGATGGACGGTCGGGGATCGGCAACTCCTTCAAGAGCGCTTCGAGGGTGAGATCGCCCTGCTTCAGGAAGGCAAAGCTGAGCTCAACCGGCACCGAGAGCTCGTGGCTGATGCGTTGCGCCCAGGTTTGGCCGTGGTAGCGCTGCACCGCTTTTTGCGAGCGCTCCATGGGAGGACTGCCAGGCGGGGCGAAATAAATCCGTGGCACGATGCTGCAGATAATTGTTCCGTGAAAGTGTTCATCTTTTACCAAATCTTCGAGAACGGGATAGCCGCAGCTCCCAGCCTGCGCGAGCTGGACCGGTCGCTTTCCCAGGCCGCGCTCGAGTTCATCCAGATCAGAATCAAACCACGCCCGCGAGTCGCCGATGATGACGATCGATTCCGGCTGGACGCGCCGGCGTGCTTCGGCCCAAAGGTCGGCGGTGTCGTTAAGTGTCGGCTCGTAGCCTAACGAGCGGCAGTACACTTCCCACGCTGTGACTGCGATGAACACAGCGACGATCGCGGCCACGATCATTCCGCGCCACGGTTGCGCGGGAATCACGCGCTCAAAATTGGAAGTAGATGAATGCATTGCTGTTGCCCTGCGTGAGGATGATCGCGCACGCCATTAGAAACCAGACGCTTCCTACGACCCAGCGCGGCAATCGCCCGACCACGGCTTCAATCGATGTCTCGCGCATACTCCAATGGGCGATGAGGAGCCCGAAGGTGACGATCGCCACTTGCAAAATTTCGCGGGTGCTGAGGATCGCATCCGGCCGCGCGTGAATACCGAACATTCCGCCGATCATACGGCTGGCTGTTTCGAAATTCGATGAGCGGAAGTAAACCCACGCGATCAGCACTGCGACGTAAGTAATCAATCCGAGAAGCAGCTTGCCTGCGAAAGTGTTGATCCAGGCGGGTCGCTTTACTAACGCCTTCAACAGCCGCTCGATCGCGAGGTAGCTGCCATGCAGCAATCCCCAGACGACGAACGTCCAGGCCGCGCCGTGCCAGAGGCCGCCGAGGAACATCACGATGACGAGGTTGATCATCGCGCGCGCGGCGCCGCTGCGATTGCCGCCGAGCGGAATGTAGAGGTAATCGCGCAGGAATGTGGAGAGCGAGATGTGCCAGCGCCGCCAGAAATCCGAGAACCCGATGGCCGCGTAGGGAAAGCGGAAGTTGTCTTTGAGATGAAAACCAAGGCAGAGCGCAGCCCCGATCGCGCAGGTCGAGTAACCGGCGAAATCGCAGAAAATCTGTCCCGCAAACGCGATCACGCCCGTCCACGAATCCAGCGCCATCAGCGGACCGGCATAGCTGAACACGCGATCGGCCGATCCCGCCAGCAGCGTATCGGCGAGCACCACTTTTTCGAAAAGGCCGAGTGTCATGAGGAGCAATCCCCAGAGGAAGCGACCGTTCTGCGGTTGCGGTGGCGCTTCCAGCTGCGGAAGGAAATCACCCGCGCGGACGATCGGCCCGGCAACGAGCTGCGGGAAGAACGACACCGCGAGTGTGAAATCGCGCATCGAGCGCGTCGGCTTCATCACGCCGCGATAAATGTCGAGGGTGTAGGAGAGGGAATGGAAGGTGTAGAAGGAAATGCCGATCGGCAGAAAGACATCGAGATGAGGCGGTTTGTATTGGATGCCGCCGCGAGCGAGGGCCCAGGTGAAATTCTCGAGCAGAAAATTGCCGTACTTGAAAAACCCGAGCATGCTCAAGTTCACGGCCACGCTGATCCAAAGCCAAACTCTTCGCTCCCGCGGCTCATTTACTTTGCCCATTTTGCGGCCCAGATAAAAATCGAGCGCGGTTGTCGAAAAGAGGAGCGCAGCGAATGGCGGGTTCCATGCGCCATAAAAAATATAGCTCGCGACCAGGAGCAGGTTCTTGCGCGCGTTCCACGAGCGCATGCTCCAGTACAAGCTGAGCACGAGGGCGAAGAAGACGACGAACGTCAGCGAATTAAATAACACCGCGCGTGTCGTTTAGCAGTACGCGCAAGGACAGCAAAGGAAAATGGCCGGCGCGCAATCAGTCGATCCCTGGCGCGGAAAGGCGACGGCTAAAACAATTTTCCAAGATGTTTTTGCGCGGATTGCCGCCCGAACAACTCCATGTCGGCATCGATCATGACTTGCACCAGCTCGCGGAAACGAACTTTTGGTTCCCAGTCCAGAATTTTTTTCGCCTTCGCTGGATTGCCGATAAGCAGATCAACTTCGGCCGGGCGTTCGTAGCGGTCGTCGTGTTTCACAAATTCCTTCCAGTCGAGATCAACGCGACCGAATGCTGTCTCGACAAATTCCTGCACGGTATGGGTCTCGTTAGTCGCTAAAACAAAATCGTCGCCCTCATCGTGCTGCAAAATACGCCACATCCCTTCGACGTACTCCGGCGCGTAACCCCAGTCGCGTTTCGCTTCGAGGTTGCCGAGAAATAATTCCTTTTGCAGCCCGTGTTTGATCGCTGCCACCGCGCGCGTGATTTTTCGCGTCACGAACGTTTCGCCGCGACGCGGACTTTCATGGTTGAAAAGAATGCCGTTGCTGGCGCAGAGGCCGTAGCTTTCGCGGTAATTTACTGTCGCCCAATAGGCGAAAACCTTCGCCACCCCATAAGGGCTGCGGGGCCAGAATGGCGTCCGCTCCGTCTGAGGAATTTCCTGCGCTTTGCCGAACATCTCGCTGCTCGAAGCCTGGTAAAATTTGGAGCGAATGCCAGTCTCGCGAATCGCTTCCAAGATTCGAATCGTGCCGATCCCGGTCACATCGGCGGTGTATTCCGGAATATCGAAGCTCACTCGCACGTGGCTTTGCGCGCCCAGATGATAAATCTCATCCGGCTTCAATTCATAGAGCAACTTCACCAGATTCACCGAGTCGGCGAGGTCTCCATAATGTAAAAACAGCCGCACGCCATTGATGTGTGGATCGGCGTAAAGATGATCGATGCGCGAAGTGTTGAAGGTGCTGGCGCGGCGAATAATGCCGTGCACTTCGTAGCCTTTTTCTAACAAGAGATCGGCCAGGTAACTTCCGTCCTGTCCGGTGATGCCGGTAATGAGCGCGCGTTTCATCTTTCGTTAGTAAGCACCGTCATTCCGAGCGTAGTCGAGGAATCCCGCCGCGAAAGCTTAAAGGTCACGCGGCGGGATCCTTCGACCCCGAAAGATTTCGGGGCTCAGGATGACTGAGAATTTGCCGCTGGGCTGCAATCAATTCCGCAATTGCCCCGCGACTCAGCCTCATCATCTCATCCAGCTGCAATTGGCCGAACGTCGCCTCCTCGCCGGAGCCCTGGATTTCCACCAACTCGCCTTCTGCGGTGGCGACAAGATTAAAATCGACCGTCACCGCATTGTCCTCTTCGTAGCTCAGATCGATCAGCGCACTTCCATCAAGTACGCCGGCGCTGATCGCCGCGACCAGCGTCCGCATCGGCGAAGCGTTCAGTTTTTTATCGGCCACCAACTTTTGGCACGCCAGCGCGACCGCCAAACTCGCGCCCGTGATCGCCGCCGTTCGCGTTCCGCCGTCGGCCTGGAGTACATCGCAATCGATCCACATCGTGCGCGCTCCGAGTTTTTCCAGATCGAGCGCGGCCCGCAGCGATCGTCCGATCAATCGCTGAATTTCCGTGCTTCGCCCGTCGAGCCGGCCTTTGGCGATGTCGCGCGCCTTCCGCGTGTTAGTCGAGTAGGGCAACATCGAATACTCCGCCGTCAGCCAGCCGCCGGTGACGTTTTGTTCTTTCATCCAGCGCGGCACGATTTCCTCGATCATGGCGCTACAAATCACGCGGGTGTTGCCCATCCCGATGAGGACCGAGCCGGTCGCGTGAGGCGCGATATTCAAATGAAATGTAATTGGGCGAATTTGGTCCGACGCCCGGCCGTCATTGCGTGGCATGGGGCACAATTGTAAGGGGCGCGCTTCGCCTGCCAAAAAAAATCGCAATTTTTTTTCTAAAGACATTGACGGCGGCGGCAGGTGCGCTAGTTTCTTGACCCCGCCAAACGGCGGGAACTCCCGATGCAGCCGTGCGGACGGAGTTTGTTCTTGTACATTTGGGGGACTGCAAATTGCGCTCAATTTTGTCCCGGTTTATCCCGCCGCAGCCTCGGCCGAGGCGGACTAAATCGGAAGACACTATTGAGTTTTTTTTGTCGCCTAAAATGTGCGGAATGGCTGGTTCTTTGACATCTACATACAGGGTAGTAA
>QHBL01000160.1 GCA_003244125.1 Chthoniobacterales bacterium | reverse complement strand
GATGGCGACGGTGTCGTTTCGCTGAACGGCAGCGCGGTTGAAAATATTCAGCGCGCAGCCGAGCGGCTCCGCCGGAAACGGCTGCTCCGATGCAGGCAATCGCACGAGCGCACTTTCATCAACGAGATCGAACTCGGCGAAACCGTGCAATGACAGCATGCCGACGCGGTCGCCGGCAACGTACTCACGTACGTTCTCGCCAGTGCGCTCGATAATTCCCCAAGCTTCGTGCCCTGGTGCACCTGGCTCGAGCGGATAGGTGAACCACGGTTTGCCTTCGAAAATCGGAAGGTTCGACGCGCAAATGCCGCAGCCTTCCACGCGGACCAGCACCTCGGTCGCGGAGGGCTCCGGCACTGACAGTGCGCACAATTCAAACTGGCGTGGCTCGACGAGAACAGCGGCGCGCATCCTTTCGCGCGACACCGCCGGCGTCAGTTTTGCCACAGGGGCCGATCGCATCACGCCGTGGCCAGTTCGGCGGGCGATTCACAGCGCGTCTCCAGCAGCCACTCGTGCAAACGCGTAATGCCATCGCGCAGGTGCACGCGCGGCCGCCAGCCAGTGGCGTTCCCAAATTTCGCGAAATCAGTGACGTAATAGCGCTGGTCGCCCGGACGCCAATCGCTCGATCTCACCCGTGGTCTGTCGCCATTGAGCGCGCCGATGACCTCGACCAGCTCGAGAAGACTGGTCGTATTTTCAACGCCGCCACCAATGTTGAAGGCATGGCCGCGCAGCTCGTTGATGCGTTCGCGCGCCAAGGCGAAGGCATCGAGCAGATCGTGAATGAAGAGAATGTCGCGCACTTGTTTGCCGTCGCCGTAAAGAGTGATGGGCCGGCCGTTCAGCGCCTGGATGAGGAAATGCGCGACCCAGCCTTGATCCTCGGTGCCGAATTGATGCGGTCCGTAAATGCAGCTCATGCGCAGAACGACGGCGGGCAGCCCGAAGGTTTGCGCATAATCAAGGATGTATTGATCGGCGGCGCCTTTGGAGCAGCCGTAGGGGCTGTAGAAATCGAGCGGCTGATTTTCGGAAATGCCGCGTGCGTAGACCTCGTTAGCTGGGGCGTAGCGATTGCCGCGCAACTCCAGCGCAACATCGCGCAGACAGCCATAGACTTTGTTTGTGGACGTGAAGATGAGCGGCGGCGGATTGCGCAGCGCGCGCAGGCCTTCGAGTAGATTGAGCGTGCCGCGCGCGTTCACCTCGAAATCGTGCACCGGGGAAGTGAGGCTGGTGGTGACGGCCACCTGCGCCGCGAGGTGAAACACCGCCGATGCGTTTTGCACCGCTTCAGCCACCGCGTGACTGTCGCGCACATCGCCGACGAGCAGATGGACCGACTCGGGATGCTCAGAGCGCAACCAGGCGACGTTTTGCTCGACGCCAGCGCGCGAAAGATTGTCGAAAACCAGGACGCGCTCGCCATTTTGCGCCAGCCGATGCGCCAGATTGCAGCCGACGAATCCCGCGCCGCCGGTGACAAGAACGTGATCCTCGCGCGGTTGGCTGCGCCCGTTGCGCGAGCGGACAAAAGCGACTGGTGTGTGCGCCCGGCCGTTTCTCATACGGCCAGTCCGCGCGCGGCCAACTCCTTCGAAGCGTCCGCCACACGATCAACTGCGCTTTGTCCCTCCAGCCATTCGGCTAATTCCGCCAACCCATCTTCCAACGCGACCTGCGGCTCGTAGCCTAGAATATCGCGAGCGAGCGAGATATCGGCGAAACAATTGCGAATATCTCCGAGCCGGCACCTCTCGACGATCTCCGGCTCGATCTCCTCCCTGTTCAACACCCGCGCCATTTCCTCCGCGATCTCCAGGATCGAATAGTGGTGGCCGCTCCCGATGTTGAAGACATGGTCGGCCGCGTCCGGCACTTCCAAGGAGAGACGGCAGGCGCGTGCGATGTCATGCACGCTGACGAAATCGCGCCGCTGCTGCCCGTCTTCATTCACCAGCGGTGCTTTCTTATTAAGAAAACGAGACGCGAAAATCGCCAGCACCCCGGTGTAAGGATTCGAGAGCGCCTGGCGGGTGCCGTAAATATTGAAGAACCGCAGGCCAACGGTGGCGATGGCGTAGGCGCGGCCCACCGACAGGCAAAGGCGTTCCTGATGATATTTTGAAATGGCGTAAACCGAGGGGAGCGCGGGAGTTTTCGTCTCCGGTGTGGCAATCGGCTTGAGCGGCTCGCCATCGGGGCCGCGGACTTCCCAATCGTGCTGCTTCAACTGTGCAATGGTGCGTTCCGGGGGCTCGACGCGGTTGCCGTGGCGATCGGCATACAATCCTTCGCCGTAAATGCTCATGCTCGAGGCGACGATGAGCCGCTCCACCGGGCGCTGCGCGAGCGCTTCGAGCAACACTGCCGTGCCGTCGCCGTTGATGCTGGTGTAATTGACAATCTCATACATGCTTTGGCCTACGCCGACAGTGGCGGCAAGGTGGAAAACGGCGTCCACACCTTTGAGCGCACGTGCCACAGCATCTCGGTCGCGCACATCGCCGCGCACCAGCTGCACCTCTTTCATGAGATAGCGCGGCCGGCGAGCGCGCGCGCCATGCACCTGGGCAGCGAGATTATCAAAAGCGCGCACGGAGTAGCCGTGGTCCAACAGCTCGTCGGCCAGATGTGAGCCGACAAATCCCGCCCCTCCCGTGATCAGTATTCGCATGTGTCCAGCCTCCGGCGGTATTTCGTTTCCCCCGTTAAAATTGCGTGCCTTTTAACTCTCTCGTCCCGAAGAGTCTGCGCCCAGCTTCTTTGTAGCACGGACGCAGGTTGCTGCGTTCGATAAGCGTGCGGCGAGACCCCTCGTCCGCCCAGTCTCTTAGCTCATCGGCGTCGGCAAATCTATCAATTTTCGACGAAAGCCTTGCCTTCCGGGATTCCAAACGGTAATTATACCTTGACGTTCCAAGGCCGCCCCAGGCCCGTAAGCTGCTGCAACTGAGAGGCAGAAGCTTCTTTGAACAAAATACTTCCCCCCACTGTCAGATTTGCGATATTTAACCTTGTTAAGGACTTGGTCGCATGCTAAACCGTGCAGCTGAAATCCGCCGGGCGCACATAGCGACCCGAAGAGCGCACTGCGCGTCCCGGAACAATTTTCATGAGAAGTTTTATGGCCGCTGAAGATAGCGATACTGGAATTAAAATTTACCTGCGCGAGATCGGGCAGATCCCTCTGCTCACCCCGCAGCAGGAGATCGAGCTCGCCGCCAAGATCAAAAAGGGCGACAAAGAGGCGCGCGCCTTGATGATCCGCTCGAACCTGCGCTGCTGCGGAGTGAGGAGCGGGATTTGCCCGATCTCACGCAGGTAAATTTTGATTCCAGTATCGCTATCTTCAGCGGCCATAAAACTTCTCATG
>QHBL01000247.1:6519-6706 GCA_003244125.1 Chthoniobacterales bacterium | reverse complement strand
GTCATGATCGCGCCGGTCGATGGATCAGGTTCCTGCCCGGCGTGAATCACACGCGTGGCGAGGTCGTATTGTTTCTTCATGTCGAAAATCTGGAGGCCAGGAAACCAGGAGAAAAATCCGAAAGCCTCAATCAGGAAAACCGAAATTCTTTCATCCTTTGTTCTCCCGTCCCAATTCTATTCCTGGC
>QHBL01000247.1:0-6440 GCA_003244125.1 Chthoniobacterales bacterium | reverse complement strand
TACGAAAGCAGATCGGTGCGCGTGATTAATCCAAGGAATTTGTCTCCGTCCATGACAATGGCGACACGGCCGCGCTCGAAAACGCCGAGCAAGTCGTTGATGCGGGCGTTCGGCGGCAGCGTTTCCAGCTGATCGGTCATCGCTCTACTCACCTCATCGTTAAAATGCGCCGCGTCGCGATGGACTTTCACCAGAATGTCCGACTCATCGATGATGCCGACGACACGTCCGGCCTCGTTCACTACCGGCAACTGCGAAACGTCCGCCTGTCGCATCCGTTTGAACGCAGTCAAGAGCGTGTCACTGGGCCCGATGGTGACGACCTGGCCGGCCTCGTACCGGTGCAGGATGAGATCGCTCAGGTCACCGTGCATCGGGCGCGTGACGAAGCCCTGCTCCGCCATCCAGACGTCGTTAAACATTTTCGACAGATATTTGTTGCCGCTGTCGCAAACGAATGTGACCACGCGTTTCGGCTTCGTTTGCTGCCGGCAGTAGCGAAGCGCGCCGGCGAGCAGCGTACCCGTGGACGAGCCGCCCAGAATCCCTTCTTTGCGCAACAGCTCGCGCGCCGTGGCGAAGCTTTCGCGGTCGTCGATCTCGAACGCGTCGGTGATGAACGACATGTCGGCGTTATCCGGAATAAAATCTTCGCCGATGCCTTCCACCGCCCAGCTACCCGCCTCGACCAGTTTTCCTGTCTTCACCCATTCGTAGAGAATTGATCCCGCCGGATCGGCCAGGATCATTTCCACGCCGCGCCGCGGTTTCACCCGGTTGAAGAAACGGCCCAGCCCGCTGAGCGTGCCGCCTGAGCCGACGCCAATGACGATCGCGTCCACATCGTGTCGCATTTGTTCCCAAATCTCCGGCCCGGTGGAACGCTCATGCGCGAGTGGATTGGCGGGATTGCCGAATTGATTGACATAAAACGCACCCGGAATTTCGCCGGCCAATCGCGCCGCCACATCCTGGTAATATTCCCGATGGCCGCGCGTGACATCGCTGCGGGTGAGATGAACTTCGGCCCCCAGTGCGCGAACGTGGGCGATTTTCTCCTGCGACATCTTGTCCGGAATAACGAGAATGATGCGATAGCCTTTCGCCGCCGCCACCAGCGCGAGACCGAGACCGGTGTTTCCCGCAGTCGCTTCGATGATCGTGCCACAAGGCGCGAGATGTCCATCGCGCTCGGCCGCTTCCACCATCGCGAGCGCGACCCGATCTTTGATTGAGCCAGTGGGGTTTTGGTTCTCCAGCTTGAGGAACAAGTGACACGGCCCGGTATCGAGCCGCGTCACTTCCACCAGCGGGGTGTCGCCGATGAGCGCGAGAATGGCCGGCGGTTTGCTCTGGAAATCCGCGGGCACGATACTGCTCTTCATACCGCAAAAAGACCCAGCGTCGCGCCCGGATAATCGATCACGACTTTGTAATGCCGGAGGAAATTATACCCGATGATCCCGTCGAGCTTCGTCCCGATGGCGCTCGAAAGCATGGGCAGAAAGCCACCGGCCATGACGTCGAGTGCGTGCTCTTCGAGGTTAGCGATTCGAAGTGACGGCAGTCGCGCAGCGGAAACCTGTATGGGCGCGCCGCCGGTGGTGACGGGCGGGAGTGGCGCGGTGGAAAGGTTGAGCTGGCGGGCAAGCTCAAGAGAAATCGCGCTGGTGGATGTGCCGGTGTCGAGGGCGAAAACAAAAGGGCCGTGCTTATCGATATGCGCGTCGAGAAGGATCAGCGGCTTGGAGGAATGCGCCAGCCGAATGGGTAGCTCAGCCAGTGCGGGTGAGCCAAAGTAATCAACGCGATTCGGCTCATCGATCCGCAATTCATTCATGCAGAAATCGAGTGTGAGCCGGAAATGTTTCAGAAAGTTGTAGCCGAGATCACCATCGATGTGGGCGCTGACGGCGCGGCTCAGAGCGGAAAGATCGGTAATCGCGACATCCATATTCGAACAGGCCGCGTGACCAACAGTGATCGATTCTACCCGTGCCAATTTAGCGGTGACTCTACCGCCCGCAGTCTGAGCTTCCTTCGAGCCGGTGATTTCCACATTGAGCTCACGCGCAAACTCCGGCGAGAGCAGCGTCGTCCCCGCGCCTGTATCGAGAATGAATTCACGCGGGGACGCAGCGTTGACCGAGACCGGCACGAGAACGAGCGGCTGCGCGCCGCCAGCTAATCGAAAGGGACTCTTCTCCGCAATCATTTCGCGTCCGTCTTGTGCTACCATTCCGATTGGCTGTCTTCGAGGAACTGCTGGAGCACCGGAAAGCGTACTTCCCCGTAATTCAGCGCATAACGCAGCTCGCCGCCTTTAAAGATCCACGTCGTCGGAATCCATGAAACGGGGAGACCGACGAACTGTCGGAGTTTGTCACCAGTGCGCGGCCCTGCGTCGGCTTTGATGGTAACGTTAGGCAGATTCGCCAGCTGGAATTTCTCCAGCATGCCGCGTCCATCGTCGCCATTGTTCCAAACCGAAACGAAAATGAACTTCGCGGCGGGATTATCCTTCACGATTTTATTCCAGCCGCCGCTCTTTAGTTCCGCCTGGCAGTTCGAACACCACGGCGCCCAAAGATGCACGACCGTCAGCTCCGGCGATTTCGTCGCCTCGCGCACCTGCTCCTCCAGCGGCGACGCCACTGCCATCGCTGTCCAATAAACAAGGAGGGACATTGCCAGCGCAGCCGATCGCTTCATCACCGGGAACTATCCGGCAAATCAGTCCCGACTCAAGGTGGAGTGGATTGCCCGCAACATCAGCGCAAAGACCGTGAGCAACGCTCGCGCACGACGCAGTTGACCCACTCCGCGAAAACGCCTACTGTGCAAATCCGTTTGGCCTGCCTGTCGCGGCGCTCTATGATCGCCGACAAATGCCGGCTCCGGCTGGTTTCAGAACAGCGCCTCGAAGGAGACTTTATCTAATATGGTTCAAATGCAGGATTTGCTCGCGAAATCGTATCGCGAATTTCGTGAAGGCAGCATCGTTAAAGGTCGCGTCCTGGAGATTCGTCCGCGCGAAGTGCTGGTGGACATTGGTTACAAGTCTGAAGGCGTCATCCCGACGGCGGAGTTCGATAATATCGACTCGCTCGAAGTGGGCGACGAAGTGGATGTGCTGCTCGAGCGCCTGGAGAACGACGAAGGCATGGTCGTGCTTTCGAAAGAGAAAGCAGCTTACCGGCAAAACTGGAACAAAATCGCCGGCGTCTTTCAGGGCGACGGTCTGATCAAAGGCAAGGTCAAGTCGGTGGTCAAAGGCGGTCTGATGGTGAACATCGGAGTAGAAGCTTTCCTACCCGCCTCCCAGATTGACATTATTCCACCGAAGGACTTGCAGCAGTTCGTCGGCAATACCTACGACTTCAAGATAGTTAAAATCAATGACGACCGACGCAACGTCGTCCTAAGCCGGCGCGAGATTATCGAGCAGGAACGAAGCGAGAAACGGCAGAAGTTTCTCGAAAGCGTGAAGGTGGGAGATCGCGTCCACGGCACCGTCAAGAACCTGACGGATTTCGGCGCCTTTATTGATCTCGATGGCATGGACGGCCTGCTTCATATCACAGACATGACTTGGGGCCGGCTCGGCCACCCGAGTGAGCTGGTCAAAGTAGGGCAGCCGCTCGAAGTCGTCGTCCTCGATATTAATAAGGAGAAGGAGCGCGTTTCTCTTGGCTTAAAACAGACGCAGAAGAATCCGTGGGACCAAATCGAGGAACGATTTCCTGCCGGTCAGCGAGTTAAGGGTAAGATTACCAATCTTGTTCCTTACGGCGCATTCGTCGAGCTGGAAGAAGGCGTGGAAGGTCTTATTCACGTCTCCGAGCTTTCTTGGACGAAACGTATCATGCGTCCCGCGGATATTCTCACTGTCGGCCAGGAAGTAGAAGCGGTCGTCCTCGGCGTTAACAAGGAAGAACAAAAGATCTCGTTAGGCCTGCGTCAGCTTGAGACCAACCCGTGGGATGAGATCGAGAAGAAGTTCGAGATTGGCAGCCATGTTAAAGGTCAGATTCGCAACATGACTGCTTATGGCGCGTTTGTTGAACTGGCGGATGGCATCGATGGCATGATCCACGTCTCGGACCTGAGTTGGACGCGTAAGATCAATCATCCAAGTGAAGTATTTAAGAAGAACGATGAAGTCGAAGCGGTCGTTATCGACATCGACAAGGTTAACCAGCGAATCAGCCTCGGCATCAAACAGCTGAGCGAAGATCCCTGGAAGAACATCGACCAGAAATACAAGATCGGCGATCTGGTCACCGGCAAAGTGACCAAGCTGGCCAGCTTCGGCGCCTTCGTTCAGCTCCAGGACGACATTGATGGTCTCGTTCATATCTCGCAGTTGAGTGAAGAGCATGTCGCAAAAGTCAAGGATGTTCTGAAGGTCGGTCAGGAAGTAGAAGCGCGCGTTATTAAAGTCGACAAGGTCGAGCGACGGATCGGACTTTCCATCAAGGCGGCGAACTACTCAGAGGAAGAGCTGCGCAAGGAATCGGAGGCTTTCGATACCCTGCGCCCGGGCGAAGACATGGTCGGCCTGGAGAAAGCCTTTGCCGCAGCCGAGGAAGATTACCGGCCGGGCGAAGGACGGAAGAAGGAAGAAACCAAGCGCAAGTAGCTGATGACAGCTTTGCGGTACTCTCCGCCGACGCTCGTTCTTCTTCAGCTGCTCATTTCCGCGTTTCTCGCCATTCTCTTTCTCCAGTCCGCGATCGATAAAGTAATTGACCGCCGTGGGAACCTTCAGTGGCTGAGCGGTCATTTCGCCAAGAGTCCTTTGCGCGGCATTGTCCCATTGCTGCTCACTTTGATTACGATTCTGGAAATGGCCGCCGGCATTCTCACGGCGCTCGGCTGCATCATGCTGTTATTGCGCCATAACTCATTTCTCAGCTTCTACGGAGCGATCGCAGCTGCCATTTCCATTCTCGCGCTCTTCTTCGGCCAACGCATGGCAAAGGACTACGCCGGAGCGTCCACGCTCGTCCCTTATTTTCTGCTGGCTCTAGTTGGTATTTACGTCCTCGCCCTGTAATTGAAGACGAGCGCCGGGCTGCTCATGTATCGGCGGCGGAACAAAGAACTCGAAGTTCTACTCGTTCATCCCGGAGGTCCCTTCTTTGCGCGCAAAGACGCCGGCGCATGGACGATCCCGAAAGGTGAAGCGGCGGCGGAAGAAGACCTGCAGTGCCGCGCCCGCATCGAGTTCGAAGAAGAACTTGGCCTTGTTCCATCAGGAGACTACATCGAGCTCGGCTCGATTAAGCAAAAAGGCGGAAAGGTTGTTTACGCCTGGGCAGTAGAAGGTGATCTGCCGGAGAATTTCGAGCTAGTTTCGAACACTTTCACGCTCGAATGGCCACCGCGATCGGGGGGGACGCGGGAATGTCCTGAAGTCGATTGCGCCGAGTTCTTTTCTATTCCGGTAGCGAGAGAAAAGATGAACCCCGCTCAGGTTCCATTTCTAGACCTTCTCTCGGAGCTAATTGGCCGAAGTGAGTAAAGCCCTGCTCTTGTTCGCGCCCGGCGCCGGTGCCCCTTCATCGCACCCGTGGATGCAGCAGTGGGTGGCCCGGCTTCTGCAACTTGGCCGTGTCGAGCTCTTTGACTACGACTACTCCAAGCTAAGCCGAAGGCGTCCAGACCCATTGCGGCAGCTGGTTGCAGCGCACCGTCGAGCACTTGCCGCCTTTCGCCGCGAAGGAGAAGCGGTCATTCTCGTCGGGAAGAGCATGGGCGGACGCATCGGCTGCCATGTTTCTCTGGAAGAGGAAGTGAACGCTCTTATCTGCTTCGGCTATCCGCTCTGTGGCGGTGGCGATCACGCGAAGTTGCGCGACAAAGTGCTGCGCGAGTTAACTACGCCGGTCCTTTTCATTCAAGGAACACGCGATCCGCTTTGCCCGCTCACATTGCTCGAGCAGACCCGTAAAGACATGAAAGCGCCCAATTACCTGCACACCGTGGGAGGCGGCAACCATTCCTTGTTAGTAGGAAAACGCCAGCTTGCGCTCATGGGTCAGATTCAGGACGACATTGATCGCGCAATTACCCGCGCGATCGACGAGTTCATGGTCGCCACAGTCTCTGGGTAGCGCACTAGAACTGGGCGCTACCCGGTGTGCGGGCGAAGGGGATGACGTCGCGGATGTTCGAGACGCCGGTGACGAACATGAGCATACGCTCGAAACCGAGGCCGAAGCCGGAGTGTGGAACGGAGCCGTAGCGCCGGAGATCGAGATACCATTTGTAGTCAATGGCATCCATCCCGTGGTGTTTCAGGTTCGCTTCGAGCTGCGTCAGTCTCTCTTCGCGTTGACTGCCTCCGACGATCTCGCCGATCCCGGGCACAAGCAGGTCCATCGCGGCAACCGTCTTGCCGTCATCGTTCAACCGCATGTAGAACGGCTTGATCT
>QHBL01000153.1 GCA_003244125.1 Chthoniobacterales bacterium | reverse complement strand
TCGTCGCCTTTGTAGTAGGCGCTGGCGACGTTCGTGAGCTTGAACGCGCCAATGTTGCCGGTGCGCATGACGTGCGGGCCGGCGCAGAGATCGGTGAATTCCCCGTTGCGATAGAGCGAAATTTCTTCGCCCTCGGGAATGTTCTGGATGATGTCGAGTTTGAATTTGCTCGGATGTGGTCTCTCACCCAAGGCGCCCAGGACACCACGTTGCGCCATGGATAAGGCTTCATCGCGCGAAACGGCGACGCGCTCGAACGTGTGGTTCGCTTTCACCTCCTTCTTCATCTCGGCTTCGATCTTTTCGAAATCTTCGGGCGAAATGCGGTGGTCCAATTCGACGTCGTAATAAAATCCGTTCTCGACCGGCGGACCCGCGGCGAATTGCGCGTCGGGCCAGATCTTGAGAATCGCCGTGGCCAGAACGTGGGCAGCAGAGTGCCGCAGACGCTCGATATCGGTCATCTGCGCGCGTTGCTCAGGAGTTTTGCGCTCGTCGGACATGGAGAGATTGATTCGCGATTTCCCAATCGCTCACCCTTCGGGCTTTGTCCATGTCGCACGGCTCCCGCCGGCTCCATTCCTCGAGTTCGCTCGGAATGACAAAAGGAAAAGTGTGGGCGCCGTTAATCTGCGGGTCATCCCGAGCCGAGCAGACGGAGATCAGGCCTCTACTTCACCGCCGCCAATTTCTTGACGTCGATGCGCTTGAGCCACTCCTGGAGATCTTTCGCGTCCTGGCCCTGCGTCTCGATCGTCAAGACATAGCGCTTGGCCACCATCAGCCAAAGCGTGCCGTGTTTGCCCTCGTTTTCGAAAGTTTCAAAGCCTGGCATGCCCTCGACGTTGAGCGTCTTGGTGTAGCCCTCGGGCGTGGAGGTGCTCATGTTCCAGGCGGCGGTCGTGGAGGTCACGTAGTCAGGATTGGCGGCCGAATCGAGAATGCTGATCGACGTGGTCGGCGCGGTATCGGCCGCGCCTTTTTTGTAATCGCGGTGCACGCTGGTGATTTTGGTCCCGCCGATGTCGTCCGTGGAGCCTTCCGCTTTGTCAGCCGTCCAATCCGTGGGCGCATTCGGGAGCAGCGGGAGAAGTTTGGAAAAGTCGACTACCTCGACGAGCTGCGGTTCTTCCGCGGCGCGAAGAGAGGCCGCGCCCAGAAAAACGAACGCGAAAGCGAAAAGAGTAACGGCTGTTTTCATTCCGGTAGCGGGCCGAGCGCCTGTACTCGATTGACTTTATCGAGGCCGTTTGTCAAGACGCGATCCATGTTTCGTGCGCCCATTCGGGCACGAATTTCGTGCTGTAGCGACGGCGCTCTGTCGCCGTATGGTGCAAAGGCACGCTCCGACTGAGCGGGGCGGCTACAGCGTCATATGTCCCAGCAAAATTTTTCCGCACGCCGGGCCGCTTATTTTTTGGTCCCGATGATGCTGGCCGCACTCGTGGTCCGGCTGATCCAAATCGATCAACCGTTCATCGATCCCTGGAGCTGGCGGCAAAGCGACGTTGCGGCCATCGCGCGGAACTATTTCGAAAATGGTTTTCATTTCGCGTATCCGCAAATCGATTGGGCGGGGAGCGAGGCCGGCTTTGTCGGAACCGAATTTCCCATTCTGCCTTTCATCACCGCGCTCATCTATCAACTCTTCGGCGTCCACGAGTGGATCGGGCGCTTATCGACCATCTTTTTCTTCGCCTTGTCGCTGCCGATTTTTTTCGCGCTCGCGCGCCGCGCCGCAGGTAAAGACGCCGCCATTTTTGCCCTACTCTTTTATTCCTTCGCACCGCTGTCGATCGCGACCGGGCGCAGCTTCATGCCGGACCTCCCATCGCTCTCCCTCTCCCTCGCAGCGTTCTATTTTTTCTGGCGTTGGATCGAACCGGGCGTCATCCCGAGCGAAGCTGAGGGATCCCGCCGCGCGAACCGGAAGCATCCCGAGCAAGAGAAGGCTACATGGTTTTTGCTGGCCGCGGTCGCGCTCGCACTTTCGATTCTAATCAAAGCCACCAGCGCGGTCATTGGCGTGGCTTTTCTCCCGCTCGTCATCGCGGCGGCGCGCAATCGTCCGCGGCCACGCTTTTTCCTGATGCTTCTTCTTCTTGCAGTAATCGCGCTCGCGCCCTCGGCCTGGTGGTATTGGCACGCGCACGAAGTCGCGAACCAGTTTTATCCGCACCATTTTTTCGGCGCCGGCGGCGTACAAATCATGAACCTGGCCTGGTACCGGCACATCCTCTGGTTAACGGGCACCAGTTCGCTTACGCCGATTTTACTTTTGCTCGCGTTGTTCGGAGTTTTTCTCTCGCGCGCAAATCGCTGGATTGCGCCTTTCCGCTGGTGGCTGGCGGCGATGATTGCCTTTGTTATCGTAGTCGGCTACGGCAATCGTCATCCTTGGTATCAACTGCCCTTTGTTCCGATTGCCGCCGTTTTCGCCGGCGTCGCGCTCGATTTTTTCGCGCGTAAAACCAAGGGCCGGCTTGCGGTGGCGAGCGCGTTGATCTTGTTCGGCGCTTTCTCCATTTTGTTAACTCCGAGATTTTTTTCGCCCGCCGCGCGCTCACTCTACGCGCTTGGCTTGGAACTAAAACAGCGCACGTCGCCGGCTGCCCTCATCGTGATCGCAGACGATGGCGACCCGACCGCACTCTATTATGCGCATCGCAAAGGCTGGCACTTCCTCGAGCGGAACGGAATTTACGATGGAAATCCGAGCGACAGCGCGCAGCTCATCCGCGATCTAGAAATTTTGCGCTCGCGGGGTGCGACGCATTTGGCGTTTTCTGCCGGCACACGCTGGTGGCTGGAATACTATCCGGAATTTACGGCTCATCTGATAAACAACGCCGCGCAGTTGCCTGCGACGCCGGATTGCCGCATCTACCAGTTAAATCAATGAACAACCTCGAAATTCGCGACGCTACTGTCGCTGATGTGCCAACTATTCTTCAACTCATCCGCGACCTCGCCACCTATGAACGCGCGCCTAACGATGTCGTCGCGACTGAGGAAAGTTTGCGCGAAGTTTTGTTCGGCCCGGAACCATCGGCCAAAGTGCTGCTCGCGTTCGCCGAGGACCAGCCGGTCGGTTTTGCTGTTTATTTTTTCAACTTCTCTACCTGGCTTGGCCGGCCCGGTTTGTATCTCGAAGACTTGTTTGTAAAACCAGAAACGCGCGGTCACGGCTACGGTCGCGCGCTGCTGGTGGAGTTGGCTAAAATCGCACGCGAACGTGGTTGCGGCCGGATGGAATGGGCGGTCTTGGATTGGAACGAGCCGGCGATCAAATTTTACAAATCGTTAGGCGCGAAGCCAAATGAGGAATGGACCGTCTTCCGTCTAACGAGAGATGGAATTGAAGCGCTGGCTGGAGCAAAACAGGATTGAGCGGATCGATCGGATGTTTTTCCCGGGAGCACCCGACGCACAATTCTTCATCCTGGAAAATCCTGTTGATCCTGTCCTCTCTACCGCATGACGAAAATCGAAGATTACGGATTCCTTAGCGACACGCAGACGGCGGCGCTGGTGGCGCGCGATGGCTCGATCGATTGGCTTTGTTTTCCGCGCTTCGATTCCGGGGCCTGTTTCGCTGCGCTTCTTGGCGACGCAAAAAATGGCCGCTGGCTCATTAAGCCGTGCGAAACGGTGAAGCGTTGCGCGCGCAAGTACCGCGGTAATTCACTAATCCTCGAAACCACTCTGGTAACCCGCACTGGCACGGTGCGATTGATCGATTTCATGCCGCCGCGCGGGACCAACCCCGATATCGTCCGCATCGTCGAAGGTGTGCGCGGCAGAGTCGCCTTGCGGATGGAGCTAGTCATTCGCTTCGACTATGGCAGCATCGTCCCGTGGGTGCGCCAGCGCGACGGCGGCTTGCAAGCGATCGCCGGACCGAATGCGCTGATCCTGCGCACGCCCATGCCCACTCGCGGTGAAGACCTTACCACGGTGGCGGAGTTCGAAGTAAAGAAAGGTGACCGCGCGCCCTTTGTCCTGACTTGGTTTCCTTCGCACGAGAAACCTCCCAAAGCAGTGCGGGCGGGCAACGCTTTGCGCGATACCGAACAATTCTGGCGCAAATGGGCGGGTAGTTGCCGGTACCAGGGGAAATGGAGAGAGGCGGTGGTGCGCTCGCTGGTTACTCTCAAAGGTCTCACCTATGCGCCGACCGGTGGAATTGTCGCGGCCGCGACTACTTCCTTGCCGGAACAGATCGGCGGCGTGCGTAACTGGGATTATCGCTACTGCTGGTTGCGCGACGCTACCTTCACTTTATTTGCGCTGATTCGCTCCGGCTACGTCGATGAAGCGCGTTCCTGGCGTGAATGGTTGCTCCGTGCCATCGCCGGCAGCCCTTCTCAAATGCAAATCATGTATGGCGTGCGCGGAGAGCGGCGGCTGCAGGAATACGAAATCCCCTGGCTCAGTGGTTACGAAAATTCCAAACCGGTCCGGATCGGCAACGCCGCTTCGAATCAATTTCAGCTCGATGTTTACGGCGAAGTCCTTAGCTCCACCTATCACGCTCAGTTAGCTGGCATCAAAGTTAGCAAGACGGATTGGGCATTGGTGCGCGGGCTGATGAAGTTTCTCGAATCCCATTGGCAGGAGCCGGATGAAGGCATTTGGGAAGTGCGCGGCGGTCGCAAACATTTTACTCACTCCAAAATGATGGCCTGGGTGGCATTCCATCGCGCGATCAACATTATCGAGACCGGAAAAATATCCCACGACCACGAACTCGAACGCTGGAAAAAAATTCGCGATCAAATTCACCAGGAAGTCTGTCAGCGCGGCTATAACTCAAAGGTCAGGGCCTTCACCCAATCCTACGGAAGCGATGCGCTCGACGCCAGCCTGCTGATGATGCCGATGACCGGATTTCTGCCGGCGACGGACGCGCGCGTGCTCAATACCATCGCGGCGATTGAGCGCGATCTGATGGTAGATGGCCTCGTGCTGCGCTACCGGCCGGAGGAGGGGAACGTCGATGGATTGCCCGGCACCGAAGGCGTTTTTCTGCCGTGCTCGTTCTGGTTCGTGAACGCACTCTACCTAACAAATCGTAAGCGAGAAGCTCGCGCCATGTTCGGGCGGCTGCTGAAACTGCGGAACGACCTCGGCCTGCTCTCGGAAGAATACGATCCCGGCGCCAAACGGCAGCTCGGCAACTTTCCACAGGCGTTCTCTCATTTGGCGCTGGTTACCACCGCGCAGCTTTTACAAGGAAAGTTTTTTCGGCCCGACAAAAGATCAAAGTAGCTATGAAGACAATTATTTTACTCACTGTCTCAAACGTATTTATGAACCTTGCCTGGTACGGTCATTTGAAGTTCAAGGACCAACCACTCTGGATTGTCATTCTGGCGAGCTGGGGCATCGCGCTTTTTGAATACATCTTTCAAGTGCCAGCTAATCGCATCGGCTCCAACCAGTGGAGCGTGACCCAGCTCAAGGTGATGCAGGAATGTATTACCCTGGTTGTGTTTACCGCCGTCGCCCTCGCTCTTTTCGGCACGCTTCCAAAGTGGAACAACCTCGTTTCCTTCGCGCTTATCATCGGTGCGGTTTATTTCACCTTCTTCCAAAGCTGAGCGCGTTTGCAATTGTGAAAAAACAGCAAACCGGCACGAAGACGGCGGAAAATTCCTCGCCGGAAATTAACCCCAACAAAAAAACCTTGCGCGGGCTCGACGCGGTCAACTTTCTCATGGCCGATGTCCAGACCGGCTTCGGGCCATTTCTCGCAATTTATCTCGCGGCTTCGCTGCACTGGAACCCGCGCGATATTGTCATTGCCATTTCGACCGCCGGCATCGCTGCCCTCATCGCCCAAACTCCGGTCGGCCTTCGTCGATGGGCTGCGCTACAAACGCGAAGCGATCGCCATCGGTGTGGCGCTTCTCGCGCTGGGCTCGCTCTCCATCGGATTTTTTCACAACTTCGCGCAGGTCCACTCCGCGCAAATCGTCATCGGAATCGTCGGCACATTTTTCCCGCCCGCCATGGCTGGGATGACCCTCGGCATCGTCGGCCGCGCCGCGCTCGATTTGCGCATTGGGCGCAACGAAACCTTCGTCACGCCGGCAACGTTTTCAGCGCCGTCGCGGCCGGACTGCTCGGTTATTTGCTGGCGCGACGCTCTATTTTTTATTTTACCGTCGTCATGTGCGTTATCACCATCGGCGCGCTTTTTTTTATTCGAGGAAGTGAAATCGACTTACCCCGCTCTTGCGGGTGCGAGAAAGGCGAAGAGATGTCGGCCAAAACCGGCGCTATCAGCGGTATTTTGAGCGTGCTAAAAAATCATTCCCTTCTCATTTTCATGCTCTCGGTTGTCCTCTTTCATTTCGCCAACGCGGCCATGCTCCCGCTCATCGGACAAAAACTGGCCCGCGGCCACGCCAAAAGCTCGACCCTGTTCATGGCAGTCTGCATCGTCGGCGCACAAATGGTCATGATCCCCGTGGCGCTCGCCGCCGGACGCTTCGCCAAATCGTGGGGACGCAAAGCCGTCTTCATCGTTGGCTTCGCCGCACTCCCGCTCCGCGCAGTTCTTTATACCTTCAGCGATAACCCCTATTTCCTCGTTAGCGTGCAGTTGATGGATGGAATTGGCGCCGCCATTTTCGGCGTCGTCAGCGTGCTGGTGATCGCCGATCTCACTCGCGGCACCGGCCGGTTCAACTTCACTCTTGGCGTGGTGGCGACCGCAACTGGTCTCGGCGCATCGCTTTCCAACGGCATCACCGGCTTCATCGTCCAGCGCGGCGGATTCAACGCCGCCGTCCTTTTCCTCGCTGTCATTGCCGGCATCGCGCTCGCGATTTTTTGGATCTTTATGCCTGAAACCGGAGCTGGGAAAGGCGCGCAAAACAAACGTCTCGCCGCAGCGACCGCATAAAATAATGAGCTGGTTTTTCTGGGCAATTCTCTCCGCGCTTTTCGCCGGCGTGACGGCGATCCTGGCAAAGGTCGGCGTGGAAGGCGTCGATTCCAATCTCGCCACCGCCATTCGCACAACGGTGATTTTGCTTTTCACCTGGTCGCTCTTTTTCCTCGCCGCGCCATCGGCCGGCATCGCCCAACTCGGCGCCCGCAACTGGCTCTTCCTCGTCCTCTCCGGCTTTGCTACCGGCTTGTCCTGGGTTTGTTATTTTCGCGCGCTGCAAATCGGACCGGCTTCCCAGGTCGCACCCATCGATAAGCTGAGCGTGCTTTTCACCATCGTTCTGGCGATTGTTTTCTTGCGCGAACGGTTAAGCTGGTCCCAATGGCTCGGCAGCAGCCTTATTTGCGCCGGCGCAATTATTCTCGCCCTCCGCTAACATTGTATCCTTAAGCCAGTAGCTCGAGCATTTGTATCTCGGATGGCGGATGTAGAACGTTATCGTTCGCAAAGGTGCGGGCTTGTGGGTAGTTAGTGGAACGAATGTCGGCTGCCGCCTGCTCGAGATCATAGTTAGTGCGCTGGAGTTGAACTTCCGGGCCTAACAAGGCCCAGTAAGCGCCGGGTTTGCCAAATGGCATTCCCACCGAGCCGGCGTTCACTACTCGCACATCGCCGATCACCCGATCAAATTGCATATGAGTGTGACCGCAGATGACAAGATCCGCCTCCAATCCATGGAAAATTGGCAGCAGACGATTTACCTCGGTAACTTGAGTAAAGTTCTCATTTTCATCCCGTGGAGTGGCGTGACAAAACAAGACTCGGCCGATTCCATTGATCGTCTGGTGTAGCGTTTTTGGCCAATTGGCGGCCGCCTGTACCTGTGAAGCCGATAATTGGTTCCCCGACCAGCGGACGGCTTCGCGAAACTGTTCCGGAACCTGAGAGCGTTGCCCCGCCAACTCGGCTAGGACAGCTACTTCGCCATTCCCCGAAATGAACTTCACCGGCAGATCGAGATGCAGCAGACATTCCAGACATTCACCTGGCATTGGGCCGGGCACGACATCGCCCACAACTACAATTTGATCTACTGCGAATTTGCGAACTTCCGCCAGGACCGCTTCTAGGGCTGGGAGATTTCCGTGGATGTCATAGAGAGCAGCTACTCTCATCACTTTTTCCGCTGGGCGAAGGCGCGAAAGACTCGCAGTTGTTCGATCGAATACTTGCCGCCCAGCGAATCGCGCATTCCCATTAGGTTCGCCGGACCGGCGCTCCGATAGGAAGGTTTGATCTCGCGTTGTTCTTCCGCAGTTAAAAACTGATCTATCGTTAGCGCCGCGCCCGCGTCGATCGCGCGCGTCAGATGCGCGCAGATGGTACTACGAACGAAACCGCGCGCGCGCCCAATCTCGTCGATCGATTCGCCGCGCCGAAAACGTCGCAGCGTTTCCGACTCGCTCTGGTTCAACTTGCGCTCCGGCTCATCTACCGCCGCCGGAGACTCGTCGAACTGCTGGCGCGGATTCGCTTCCAAATAGTTCTTAATGTCCGCCAAAAACGGTTCGGCAAAATCCTTCAACTTCTGTTCGCCTACTCCCGGAATCCGGCGAAACTCCGCCGGAGTAGGGGGATAGCTCCGCGCCATCTCGCGCAGTGCCACATCGGAAAAAATGACGTAAGCAGGCACGTTTCGTTCGTCCGCCAGTTGTCGCCGCAAATCCCGCAGCCGCGCGAAAAGGGTTTCATCGCACTCGATCGCGCCCGCACGCGTCCCTTTCGTTTTCGCTGCTACATCTGGCGGCTTGGTCAGTGTAATGGAGCTGCGCTGGCGAAGCGCTTCCATCCCACTTCTCGTTAGGCCAAGGGTAGCGAACTTACCCGGCGCAGCTTCCAGTAGCTCCATCCGCAACAGCTCGCGTCCAATTGCCTGCCATGCCTCCCGTTTTACCTCACGCCCAATCCCGTAGGTCGAAAGACCATCATGTCCGCGCTGCCGCACCGCTTCTGTCTTCGCGCCGGTCAATACCTCAATAATGTGGTTTAATCCAAAACCGAAGCCGCTCTTTCGTTGCACCCGATAGACGCAGGAAAGAAACTTTTGCGCTTCCACTGTGCCATCGAATGTTTCCCGCGGCTCGAGGCAATTATCGCAGCCATTGCACGATTCGCCCGCCAGTTGCTCGCCGAAGTAACGAAGCAACACTTTGCGGCGACATTCCCTCGTTTCGGCGAAGTGCACCATTTGCCGTAGTTGCTCGTGCGCGATTCGCTGTTCCTGCTCGTTCTTTTCATCGATGAACCGTCGCTGTTTCACTACATCCGCTGCGCTGAACAAAAGCAGACACTCACTCGGCAAACCATCGCGTCCGGCGCGCCCTGTCTCCTGGTAGTAGCTCTCGATGTTCTTCGGTAAATCATAGTGAATTACAAAGCGCACATTCGGTTTGTTAATCCCCATCCCGAAAGCAATCGTCGCCGTAATCACCCGCGCATCATCGCGCAAAAACATCTCCTGGTGCCGCGACCGCTCGTTACCTTCCAGGCCAGCGTGGTAAGGCTTCGCTGGAATGCCGTCTTCAATTAGATTGCGCGCGAGCGAGTCCGCGCTTTTGCGGCTGGCGCAATAGACAATGCCACTCTCATGTGGCCGCGCTTTCAGAAAGCTGAGTAGTTGCTCGTAAGGCGCACTTTTCGGAACTACCCGATAGGTCAGGTTGGGCCGGTCAAAGCTTGCGACATAGGTTCGCGCTTCGCGCAACTTTAGTTGCCGCACAATGTCGTCGCGCACGCGTTCGGTCGCGGTCGCCGTCAACGCCATGATCGGGATCTCCGGCAGAAGTTTCCGCAGTCGCGCCAGTTGTCGGTACTCGGGACGGAAATCGTGTCCCCATTCGCTGATACAATGGGCTTCGTCGATCGCGAGTTGCGCGATCTTCCAGTTCGCCGCTCCTTCCAGGAACGTACCCTGCATCAGTCGCTCCGGCGCGACGTAGAGCAGTTGATACTGCGCGCGATTCAAGCCGCGAAATCTTTCCGCCGCTTCCCGCCGTTCCAGGCTCGAGTTGAGATAAGTCGCGGCGACTCCACTGGCTTGCAGCGCATCCACCTGATCTTTCATCAGTGAGATCAGAGGCGAGACCACAATAGTCAAACCATCCCGCAACAAGGCCGGCAATTGAAAGCAGAGTGACTTTCCGCCGCCCGTCGGCATCAACACAAACACGTCCCGTCCCGCCAGCGCGTCCCGCATGATTTCTGATTGCAACGGCCGAAAAGTTTCGTAGCCAAAGTATTGTTTTAAGGCTGGTATCAATTTCGGTTCAATCATTGCCGTTACATCTTTGCTCTGGTTAATTATCAGTTAACGCGAAGAGTTAAAACAGAAAAGGCACGATGCGTTTTACTCGCGCCTGATAGTCGGCGTACTCTCCGGGAAACTGCCTGCTCATCAGTTTCTCCTCGTCACCGAGCTTTATCCAAAAGCTCGCGAACACCAGCACGATTCCTATTACTCCGCCGAAGTATCCTGCCACGATGGCAGTGCCGAGATACATCGTGATAAGTCCGGTGTAGATGGGGTGGCGGACACAACGATACGGCCCCCGGACGATCAACTCATGCTCTTCCTTCAGCGTAACGACACCGCTCCAGTTGCGCCCAAGGACGAACCTTGCCCAGACGCAAAAAACCAGCCCCGCCAGACACAACGCCGCGCCCAGCCAGGCGATCTGTGGCAGGCGTGGAAATAATCGGTGATCAAACGGGAAAGGAAGATGGTGACTGTAAGCGAGTAGAACGTAGGCACCGATCAGTAGCAGCCAGTAGCGAAGCCGGCGCGCGCTGCTCTCGCGATAAACGGTGCGTTTGGTCGAGAACCCCGTTACCAACCAGACAACCAGGAAAATAGTCCAGCAGGCGCGAACAACATTTACTGCCAGCAGATAGGCATTCATAAAATTTGCGAAACGGATCCAATCGATACACTAGCTCGGTCATCGGCGCGAGGAAGCAATTGGTTCAGTACGATCGAACATCTGGCTATCTCGAATCGAGAATACAGCCATGGCGCTGTAGCTCTGGAGGGACGACCGCACAGGACGCGGGGTTGCGGGAATCAGCGTTGGGAGTCCGTCTGTGTCGTCCTCAAGACGTGGACGGGACAGCGCCCGTCCCT
>QHBL01000194.1 GCA_003244125.1 Chthoniobacterales bacterium | reverse complement strand
AGAATAGTTAGCGATTCCTCGACTTCGCTCCGCTCCGCTCGGAATGACAAATGGCTCCTGCCGCGCTTGGCACACAAACGGACTTCCTGGCGCGCGCCGCTTCGCGCTCGGGGTCGCGGCGTGAGAAATGACAAGACATGAAAATTGAAGACTACGGATTCCTGAGCGACACGCAGACGGGTGCGCTGGTCGCGCGCAATGGTTCCATCGACTGGCTCTGTTTTCCGCGCTTCGATTCCGGCGCGTGTTTCGCTGCGCTGCTCGGCGATCACAATAATGGCCGCTGGCTCATCGCGCCGGCCGCAGAAGTGACACGCGCGACGCGCGCGTATCGTGGCGATACGCTGGTCCTGGAGACAACGCTCGAAACCGCGGAAGGCGCGGTGCGACTGATCGATTTCATGCCGCCGCGCGGCACCAATCCGGACATCGTGCGCATCGTCGAAGGTGTGCGCGGCACGACGCCGATGCGCTTCGAGTTAATCATTCGCTTCGATTACGGAGACATCGTGCCATGGGTGCGCAAGCGCGACGGCGGCTTGCAAGCTATCGCGGGTCCGGACGCGCTGATCCTGCGCACGCCGGTGAAGACGCGCGGCGAGCGTCTCACTACCGTGGCTGAATTCGAGGTGCGCGAAGGTGAGCGGGTGCCGTTTGTGCTGACGTGGTTTGCCTCGTACGAGAAGCCGCCGAAACCGGTCCAGCCGGAGGGCGCGCTGCGCGACACGGAAAAGTTTTGGAACGATTGGGCCGGCCGCTGCGATCACAGCGGACAATGGCGTGAAGCGGTTGTGCGTTCGCTCGTCACGCTGAAAGGCCTGACCTACGCGCCCACCGGCGGCATTGTCGCGGCGGCGACAACGTCGTTACCAGAGCAGATCGGCGGTGTGCGTAACTGGGATTATCGCTACTGCTGGCTGCGCGACGCCACCTTCACGCTCTTCGCTTTCATCCGCTCCGGTTATCTCGATGAAGCGAGATCGTGGCGGCAATGGCTCCTGCGCGCCATCGCCGGGAGTCCGTCCCAAATGCAGATCATGTATGGCGTGCGCGGCGAACGGCGGCTGCCCGAGTTCGAGCTGCCGTGGCTGGCCGGCTACGAAAACTCCGGGCCGGTCCGCGTAGGCAACGCGGCGTCGAATCAATTCCAGCTCGATGTTTACGGCGAAGTCACGAGCGCGATGTATCAATCATGCCGGGCCGGTATTCCGATGGAGCCGACGGCGTGGGCCTTGCAAAAGGCGCTCCTGAAATTTCTCGAATCACACTGGCAGGAACCGGACGAAGGCATTTGGGAAGTGCGCGGCGGGCGCAAGCATTTCACGCACTCGAAAATGATGGCCTGGCTGGCGTTCCATCGCGCGGTCGAGATGGTGGAAGAGGCGAAGCTCGATGCCGGCGACGATCTCGCGCGCTGGAAAAAAATTCGCGACGAAATCCATCGCGAGGTGTGCGAGCGCGGTTATAACCCCAAGGTGAAAGCGTTCACTCAGTACTACGGGTCGGAAGGACTCGACGCCAGCATTCTTATGATGCCGATCATCGGTTTTCTTCCGCCGCACGACCCGCGTGTGCTCGATACCATCGTCGCCGTCGAACGCGAGCTGGTGGTGGATGGCCTCGTCCTGCGTTATCGACCGCAGGAGGAAAATGTGGATGGATTGCCGGGCAATGAAGGGGTGTTTCTGCCCTGCTCGTTTTGGTTCGTCACCTGTCTCGATCTCATCGGCCGCAGAGACGAGGCGCTGGCGTTATTCGAGCGGTTGCTCACTCTGCGCAATGACCTCGGTCTGCTTTCCGAGGAATACGATCCCCACGCGAAACGGCAGCTTGGCAACTTTCCGCAGGCCTTTTCTCACCTTGCGCTGGTGAGCGCGGCGCATTTCCTGGAGCAAGGCGCTTCGGCTATTCGCGAGAAGAAAACCGGACGCACCGCCGAGCAGCCGCTAAAAAAATAGCGAGGAGCATCGTCGGTCTTCCGGCGCGGCCGGCGGAGCCTTTCCGTCTGACCGTCGTCCTTATTTCTTAACGATCTCGGCGTTCTCGAGCATGGCGATGCCGCCGCGCTCAGCCATCTTGCCTTTCAACGTCACAGTCTTGCCGGCAAACTCGGCCAGCTCGGCATTCATCGGCTTGTGCTCACCGACGACGAGATACGCTTTGCCATCGGCGACAATGCCAACCGGGCCGTTCTGTTTGATGCATTTCGCGCCGCATTTTTGCCCGTGGCTCTCGCCCATGGCGTTGTGATCGACGTAGCACATCATGTCCACAATCTCGCCAGTGACTTCCTTGCTCGCGGCCGCGTCGAGGCTGTCCTTGCCCTCTTCGGCCGCGCGCGCCAGCGGTGAAAGCGCGACGGTGGAAATGAACGCCGCCGCGACGGCGACCTTGATTGTTTGTGGGAATTTCGAGTAATCCATAACCTGAATCTGAGCCAATGTGCGCGAGGGTCAATGCCGGCGCGGAAGATAGCCATCCCGGCTGTCATGGCAGACAGGCGTCCTCGCCTGGCGATGCACGGGCCCTGTAGTATCCGACATGCGGGACGCATGTCTGCCATGTCAGGCGGGCCGCCTGACTTCCTGCCGGTTGCCGTTTTGATCGCTCCGCAGCGTCATCACTTCTCGCAACATTCGCAGACTATCGTGCACGAAATGCACCTTGCTTCCTTCGGAGTGATTCCAGCGCACCGGAATTTCCCGCAGCCGCAACCCCGCGCGCTGCGCCAGAAAAAGCAGCTCGACGTCGAATCCGAAGCCGTCCACTTGCGCCGCCGCGATGATGGGCCGGCACGCCTGCATGCGGAATGCCTTGAAGCCGCATTGCGTGTCCCAGAACGGCAGGCCGGTGGCGACTCGCACCAACAAATTGAAAACGCGGCCCGCCTGCTCTCGCCGCCACGGCTGCCGATGACCGATGAGCGTGCGATCGAGCGCGCGCGAACCGAACGCCACATCCACTTCATCGCGCACGCTCGGCTCCAGGATTTTCGGCAACTCCTCGATGGGTGTTGATAAATCAGCATCGAAAAACACCGCTATAGCGTTCGTCGCGCTCAACAAACCTTCGCGCACAGCGGCGCCTTTGCCGCGGTTGGTTCTGTGATCGAGCAATCGCGTCGGCAGCACCTGCTCCTTCGCGAACACTGCGCGCACCACGCCGCCGGTGCCATCACTGGAACCGTCGTTAACTACGATCAGTTCACTCTGCGGAGAGTTGGCGCGAAGATATTCCAACGTCGTCCGCAAAGTGTCGCCGATGCGTTCCGCCTCATTGAACGCAGGCACGACAACTGAAAACGCGGGCAACATTTAAACAGCGCCGCGCACAAACGGCACGGCAACGAAGCAAATTCAGCGCTCTCTGTAAATGTCGATGATGAACTTCCCGTCGGCCGCGAGATAACCGCGATACATGCCGCTGGTATTAAATGGCAGCGCGATCTCGCCGCTCTTGTCCACCGCGATGAGGCCGCCTTCACCTCCGAGCTTCCGCGCATTTTCCAGCGCCGTCTCGCTCGCTTCGCGCAGGGACATGCCGCGATCGAGCATGAGCGCGCTGATCTCGTGCGCCACCGCCGCGCGAATAAAATACTCCCCATCGCCCGTGCATGAGACCGCGCAGCTTGCGTTGTTCGCGTAAGTGCCGGCGCCGATGATAGGCGAATCGCCGACGCGTCCCGGCAGTTTGTTCGTCGTTCCGCCCGTCGAGGTCGCTGCGGCTAAATTACCATCCTTATCGCGCGCCACCGCGCCCACCGTCCCATGATGGCCGGCATCGCTGACGTGTTTCTCACCACTCTTTTCCGACGCCTGCTTTTTCTTCAGCTCGTCCCAGCGTCGCTCAGTGAAAAAATATTTCGCGTCCACGAGCTCAATCCCAGTGCGCCTGGCGAACTCTTCCGCGCCCGCTCCGATCATCAAGACGTGCTTCGATTTTTCCATCACCGCGCGCGCCAGCAGGATCGGGTTGCGCACGTGCTGCACACCGGCGACCGCACCCGCGCTCTGCGATCGCCCGTCCATGATCGCTGCAGCCATCTCGTTAGTTCCTGCGCTGGTGAAGACCGCGCCTTTGCCCGCGTTGAAATGTGGATCGTCTTCCAGCACACGCACCGCCGCTTCCGTCGCATCAAGCGCGCTGCCGCCGCCGCTCAAAATCTTCGCGCCCGCACGCAACGCATTCTCGATCCCGGCGCGGTATTCTTTTTCCCGCTCCGGCGTCATGCTGCTGCGCTCGATCGTGCCCGCGCCGCCATGCACTGCGAGAGCGATGTGATTCATGGCCGAATCTTCGCCATGGCCAACCGCGGCGGAAAGTGCAAAACAGCCGATTGCCAGCGTAATTAACTTCACCATGGTTGCGGAGCGTGATCGTTCTTAACCTGCGCACGATCTCGTTGCAGCTTCGAAATTTCGTTCGTCGTCACAAATGGCGGCTGCGCCCGCTTCGTCGCGCGGTGCTTCCGGTGCGCAGCGTCAAGCGCGCGATGAAGCGGCTTTGCTCAACGCCACCGCGCATTGAACGGTCCACTCTCGCCTACGCGGCCGCTCATCCCG
>QHBL01000038.1 GCA_003244125.1 Chthoniobacterales bacterium | reverse complement strand
CCGACGACGGCGCCGTAGGGGCGATCTTTGCCCTTATTGAACCGGCGCAAGCCGTAGAAGTGACGGAAGAGTTCGTAAGTGCCGTCGACGAGGTGAACGATCATTTAGGGTTAATGTCCGCGGAGAATAGAATGACGACACCGCGTGAGGCGAAGCCTTTTACGTGGTGATTCGAGTTGTGCGAGTGCATCGGATTCGCCATCGTCGTGAGGTTTACCGCTGAACCAATCATGATTGCTCTTGCCGAATCCTTCCCAACAGCAAGGTTTGAATGGAGCCGCTGGGAAGCGAGCGACATAGACGGTCAAGTCTGCGAGGGTAGCGGGCGAAGTCTGTGGGAACCGACGAGCAATTTCGCTGGGAGGACCAATTCAACCTCTCGTTAGACCCGGAGACCGCGCGCGAGTTCCACGACGAGACCTTGCCGTAGGAAGGAGCTAAGACCGTGCACTTCTGCTCGATGTGTGGTCCGCATTTCTGTTCCATGAAGATCACCGAGGACGTGAGAAAGTACGCTGCGGAACAAGGCATCGCGGAGGAAACAGCTCTAGAATCAGGAATGCAGGAAAAATCGAAAGAATACCTCGCCGATCGCAAAGCGCGTGTTTGAAGTTCTCCTCGGCGGTCGGCCGAGAAAGACCTGCGCAAGCTACCGACAAGACTTCACGATCAGGTGGTCGATCGCATCCGCCGCGCTCGCTGAAGATCCGAGACCGGCCGGTTGCAGGAAGTTGAGCGGAAGTGAAAGCGACTGCCGAATTCGCCGTACGGAGATTCTGGAGGAGGAATTGAGCACCGCGAACGGTGGGAAAAAACCTTTTGACCTTGGACCCGGGTCCAAGGCTTAAGCTGGCATCATGAAACGAAATCTCATTCAAAACACCGGCAAGGTCCTGCTGACTTTGGCGGCGCTAATCATGACGACCAGCGCCTTTGCCGCGCCGGCAAAGGAGACCATGTGCGTGAAGCAGAAGGACGGCACGTACAAGTGCAAAGCGAGCGGCAAGACCATGAAAGAGCCTTGCTGCGATACGCCTAGTAATGAGCCGCAAGCTCCGAAGCCAAAGAAGTAACGGGACGTTCAAGAATCGAGCCTGAAACGAACGAACCGATGAGCACCAAACGAAAAATCGAAGTCTTCACGGCTGGTTGTCCGCTCTGCAACGAGACGCTGGAACTGGTAAAGAACGCGGTCACTGATTGTGGCTGTGTAGTGATTGAGCGACGCTGCTCGGACGACGAACAATGCGACGAAGCGAAACAATACGGCGTGAAAGCGATGCCGACCGTGGTGGTGGACGGGCGCGTCATGTTCGAGGGAAGAATTTCCCGCGAGCAGGCCGCGACGTTGACTCTGGCGGCTGCGTGAAGCCGAAGCCCCTGCTGATCGGGCAACTGGCCGCGTCGGCAGGGATAAAGTCCGACTCCGTTCGCTTCTACGAACGGTGCGGGCTTTTGCCGAAACCACAGCGGAGCGCCGCCGGATATCGGGTCTACGATGGAGCCGCCGTCAGCCGCTTGCGCTTCATTAAGAGAGCGCAGTCGCTAGGCTTCTCGCTCGACGAAGTTCGACGCATTCTCAGTTTGCAAGGCCAAGGCAAGGCCACCTGCCAATCCGTTTTAGCCATCGCAGCCGCGACTTTACATGAGACAGAAGTGAAGCTGCGCGAGTTGCAAAAGTTCCGCGATTCTCTCGCGGAGAACGTGAAGCGTTGGGAAAGGCTCCCAGCGCGGAGAAGATGCGCAGCTGAGTTCTGCGGCCTGATCGAATCCAGCAGCTAGGCCACGTCTGCTGAGCAATTCTGTGCGCTGAGCTGTGCCCGCAATCCTTCGATCGCCGGAACTGATGCTCACTTTCCAACGTGGCACGCGCCGCGACCTTCGCAGCGCGCTTGACGTATTCCTGTTCAGGAATATGATTACGGTGTTATGAACCTCACCGAGCTGAAATCCATCTTGCACGAACATCCATCCGCTTACCCGCGGTTCATCCTTCCCGATGGCGATCAGGTGCCGGCGCATTTCCATATCACGGAAGTTGGTCATGTGACAAAGCGGTTCATCGATTGCGGCGGCAAGCTGCACGACAAAACAGACACCTGCCTTCTCCAGACTTTTGTCGCCGACGATGTGGATCACCGTTTAAACGCCGGGACGTTCGCGAAAATACTCGATCTTGGCGCGCAGGTGCTGCCGCGCGACGACATGCCGGTGGAAATCGAATATGACTGCTGTGTGATCGCGCAATATCCGGTCGCTGACGCAGAGTTCAGAGGAGAACACATCGAAATCCAACTGGGCGAGAAACACACCGATTGTCTCGCGAAGCAAAAATGCGGGATCGACGGTGAAGGCTGCGCGGCGCCGGAGGAATCGAGCGAGCAAGCAACTGCCACCTGCTGTTAAGCGCGTGGACTTGATCCAAATCTATCAGTGCCTCTGCGATCCGACGCGGCTGCGAATTTTGCACCTTCTCACGCAGACCCCGCTTTGCGTGTGTCACTTCCAGGAAATCCTCGACGAGCCGCAGGTGAAAATCTCGAAGCATCTAGGTTATTTGCGCGAGCGGGGAATGGTCGTCGCGGAACGCGAGCAGAACTGGATGATCTATTCGCTTCCGAAGAATTGCGACGCCGAGCTGGAGGCGAATCTGAAGTGTCTGCAGGATTGCGTCCAAACTGATCCCACTTTCAAGCGGGATCTCAAAGCACTGAGCAAACTGCGGGCGAAGCGCGACGAACCAAGCGTTGCAATCGCCTGCTGCTGACGGGTGAGAGCCGCGCTCGGGATTGTTCGTGACGGTTCATGAGCGCCCGACCATCCGCGCGTTTGTCCCACGGAATTGTGC